>JAUWTR010000336.1 GCA_030614645.1 Candidatus Aminicenantota bacterium | reverse complement strand
CTCAAGAGTTTTGAATAATATGATGACACTTTACCAGGACGAACCCAATGTCCAAAGCAGACTTCAGGATTTATTCGGTTCTTATCACAGGAATATTTCTATTAAAGTAGAGCCCATTAAGCGTGCATTTGCAGATTCCTCTATACTTTTTAACTTCATTTTCATGAATAAAAAACTTGAGAACACATCCGGTATCGAGATGCAGGAGCAATCAGAAGATATCTTTAAAATTCTCACAGAAGCAGCAAAAGCCACCGGGGGAATAATCGATAACTCTCAAAACCCGCTAGCTGCATTTAAAAATGTAACTAAGCTAACCGAAAAATATTATCTTCTATATTACTCTCCAGCAAATTATACAAAGGATGGAGAATTTAAAAATATTGAAGTCAAGGTCAAAGGCAGAGATTATAAAATTACAAACAAACAAGGATATTACGCAAAATAACTTTAATTTTGATACTCACCCTACTGAACAGCTAACCTGCTAATAATTAATGCCGGTGGAGATCTTTATGCATAATATGCCGCATCTCATCTAAGCGGTTTAAATTTTTTATATCAAAATTTTCTTGTTTGAGAAGTTCTGCGATATAATCAATAACTGCAGGAGGAAAAATTCCTTCCCGCTCAAAAAGGTTCCGCTTTTTTACTAGGATTTCACTTGATTCCAGACAATTTGCCGGAAGGGGAGAGAATGAATCAAGCACTCCATCTTCAGAGCTGACCCTCCCTGTGACGTATAACTTCTCTGCCAACTCAATAGAACGGACATTCTGAAATCCCCATTCAGCTGCCATGGTAACTCCAGCCAGGAGTAGATGGATCAAGGCGCTGCCGTCAGCACTTCTCAATTCAATAGTCTTTGTCTTTTTTAAATTATTTGAATCAGCCTCTTCCTGAGGATTTATCTTTTTAGCAATATTATCCACTTCTGACCAGGCCAAAGGAACCCGGATAAGAGCACTGCGGTTAAGTCCACTCCAGAAGATCTTAGTAGGAGCTTCCTGGTTGGGAACAAGCCGCAGATAGGATGAGGCAACTGTATTTCCAAAAGCAGTTAAAGCATCAGCATATTCACACAACCCTCCAACCATTCTTAGCGCCGGCTCGGACAATCTTCCATCCGGTCCTTCCATGATATTACGATTGTCTTTCATTAGCTGTAAATGAAAATGGAATCCATTACCTGCTACTCCATCCTCGATCTTAGGCGCAAAAGTGGCTACACAACCATGTTGGTAAGCAATATTGCGTATTAGCCAACGTCCGATAACAAGAGCATCCGCCATCTCTTCAATCGGCCTCGGAAGAAACTCGACTTCCATCTGTTCCGCCTGTTTACCATTGATTTCATCAAGTTCCGATTCAATATTATCAATATATCCTACCTCACTGTGAGCATATTTAACTGCATGGGTGATCTGAGTGATATGCCGGAGTATTTCAGTCAACACCTTTCCTCTTTTTACAAAAGGGGAAGACTCATGGTATTTTTTTTCTCCGCTATTCTGGAAAAGATTATTTTCTCTAGAAGATATCAGATAAAATTCAATCTCCCCCAAGGCATAGAGGTCCAAGCCAGCATTTTCACGGAAAAGCCTAGTAGCATTGAATAAAATATTATCCGGGACAAAATCAGCCCGTTCACCATCTTTGTTCAAATAACGGCAAACAAAATCCAAACTCCCCTTATCAAAAGGATTTAAAAATGCTGTCCGGTACTCTGGAACAACATACAAGTCAGATAGCGATGTCTCAATCATTCCGCTAAAAAGAGAAGAACCATCCACCCGTTCTCCTTCTGCCAGGATTTTCTCAGCACGCCTGCGGTCTGAAACCGGCAGTTTTAATTCCTTAAGTCTTCCATCAATTGCTGTATAATGAAAAGTAATGCGTTCGATCTGATTCTGTTCAATTACATTTAATAGGTCCTCTCTCTGAAACTCTTCCTGGGCTTTATTCAAAATAGAGGACAATGGATTGGTTAAAGCATATGAATATTTATTTTGGGACATAAAATATTACTCCATTTATATATAAAGAACTGATATTGTACGAAAAAGCAGTAGTAAATTGCAAGATTAGATTGACCATGCTGAAGGCCTGCAGGTCATAAAGAATGCTATGACTTTACTACCCCAGAAGAGTTGCCATAATTTAATATAGTACCTGCTCCTCCCCTTTTTCCTTTATCATCTCATCTATTTCTTTGAGGAGTAATTTTTTACGCTTAAGCACAGCTTTTCTCTCAGAGAAACTTAAATATGATCCTACAGCTTTTTTAATCCTTTCATCATCCAAACTCCTGAGCCTTTTTACAAAAATACGCGGGAGTTTGAGAAAACCCATTTTATTGCGCAGGCCATATTTTCCATAAAGGAGCTGATCCGTGTAAACTCTATTATCGCGGAAAGAACGGGAATGGTCGATCAAGATCAAACGCCAATCTTTTGTGTAACGGATATTCTGTTGAGTCCGGTCAACATTGGCGATCAAACTGTCAAAAGCCCTGGCCAAGTAAATAGTTTTTAGCCAGGAGTTAACTATATCTTCGGGAATAGGGATATCCTGCTCCACTCTCTCTAACTCACTGATCTCAAGCTCAACCCATAATTGAAGAGAACCCTTGCTCATTCGATAACTTCTCTCGACTGTAGGAGGGACCATATTTAATCCTAACAGCTGATCCAGTTTATAGGCTGCAATTTCATACTCCCAACCTTCCTTAGATCCTTTCTGGACTCCCTCCGGATTTTTCCAAACAGCTGATTTCTGTATATTTCCCTGCTCTAGATATAACCTTATAGGTTTCGTAATGCCTTCTCCTATATCCTCACCTTTTATGATCTTAGCGCTCTTAAGATACCTTTCCCATTTCCCTCTCTGCGCTATCTCATCTGCAGTAAATTGAAATGCAGAAATAAAATTGCCAGCGACAAATAAAATAAAACATCCTATTACAAAGTTTTTTCGTTTCATTTGAAACCTTCCCTTTTCGCAAATATCAGACTAATCCTTTAAAGCAAAATCCAGGGCGGCGCGGGCATG
>JAUWTR010000035.1 GCA_030614645.1 Candidatus Aminicenantota bacterium | reverse complement strand
TTGTTTGATCGTAGGATTTCATTTTCTCTGAATAATTTAGAAAGGGAATTGGCGATTTTAGAGTGTTTTCTTTATTTATTATACGGGAAAATATGCTGAAACTTAAGGAATCAAATTCTGTATCCGTTATTATCTCCTCCAAGATAGTGGAAGCAAGATCTTCTTCTTTTAGATCTGAGAATAGAAGCTGCATTTTTTCCAGCTTTGATTCCGAGGTTATATCTTTACTCTGAATAGTTGATTTTAATAATTTTTTGGCACAGATTCTAAATTTAGTTTCTTCGTTTTTTTTTAGGTATGAGAAAAAACGAGTGAAGTTTTCACTTAGGTCGGCATTTTCGAAAATATCCGATGCTTGAAAATCATGAGCAATTTTATCAAAACTGTCAGCTGCCTGAATAATTTTATCTCTATTTGGATTAGTAACAGCTTCCTGTAAGAGGTATGGCCAGATATCCTTGATTTCTTCACCTTCGCCTAACAATAACTGAGAATAATCTAGCTCTTCAACTGATATGTTAGTTAAATTTTCTTTTTTGATTATTTCTCTTATGCCACCCAGTTTGAGAATTTTATCGGGAGGTGTTAAAATTCTAGTCACAAAAATAGTCAGCTCCTCCTGGGTGATACCGGGAAAGAATGTAATGTTCTTTAATTTGCGCTGATGAAACAGCTGTGCAAGTTCTAAATATAGCTTTTCCTTTCCAAGAAATTCATCCTCGACAAGGAGAGATTTGGAAGAAAAACTGATTTTAAAAGGAGAAAAATAAGTAAAAAGGCCATCAAGTTTATGTTTGAGTTCAGTAGATGCTGCAATAAAGGCAGGATGCTTACTATTGTATATAGAAGCATTTTTAAAGGTAATTTTTAGGGTTTTTAAGAAGTCATTTAAAGTGTCTTCTTTATTCATGGAATGAAGTCATGCGCTAATACTTACACGGTTTTTTCCTGTTTTTTTACTTTTGTCTGCAAGTTTTTTTATGCGGTTTATTATGGTTTTAGTTGAATCAAGGGAATGAGCCAATGTAGCTCCAATAGAAATAGTAGTCTTGAGAAGCTTATCATGATACCTAATATTTGATTGTTCTACAAGTAGGCGAAGTTTATTTGCAATCAAGTCCAGTTTTATGGCGTTCACATTAATAAGAATGACGACAAATTTCTCGTTACTCCAACGGCCTACCATTTCAAAAAATCGGATATTATTTCCAAGAGTTTGGGAGATCAATCTTACCATTTTATCACTCACAACGCTGCCGTAATTATCAATAATACTGTGCATGTTATCTATATCTATAAAAAGCACTCCAAAAGGAAGATTGTATTTTTTCTTATCATTAAGACGCGAATTTATAAACATTTCTATATACTGTTTGTTGCCTAATTTAGTGAGAGGGTCCAATAACTGCATACGCTCCAGGTCTCTTGAACTTTGAGGTAAAGAAACTTTGGGTGAGGTCTCAGCGAAAATTTCAACCGCCCCAATTATTTTACCATCTTTTTCTATGATTGGAATTGTTTTCATCATTACGGGGACAAAATAGCCCTCTTTATGACGGATATAGGCTTTTATATGTTGTATGTTCCCGGTTTTGAGTGTTTTTTTTACAGGGCAGTCTTTATAACAGAGGTTCAATTGTTGTTCGCCGGTTGGAATAAGAATATTTTTTTGACACGGATTGCCGATCAATTCAGATTGAGAGTAACCGGATAAATCTTTCGAGGCTGGATTAACTAAGAGTATCTGAAGATTTTGGTCCATGAGATGCACAGCATCATTTAAGTTATTGATTAGCATTTCATAGAAGTGATTATTTGAACTCTTAAAAGTCTTGAATAGAATGTCTTCTGACATTTTTTTAATCCGCTGACATACCCAGAAAATACAAGTTTGTTTGTTAATTTATTTATATCAGAGAAAAAAGCTGAAGTCAATGTAAATAAGTCAGGAGTTCCCCCAATTTTTTCAAACTTACACAAGCTGTATGGCATGGATACGGGTAAGTCCCTATGAAAGACAGGGATTTCACCCAGCGTGTGAAATCCCTTCCTGTCCTCGCACCGCTCCCCTCGAGATTAACTCGAGGAACCATGCCCGCGTTGCTCCGGATGGCTTTCGCCGGGATTTACCCGCATCCATGCCCCATCTTAAATAAATAAATTAGGGAACTCCAGAAAAAGAGAAGAAGAAAAAATCAATAAGAAACATTGATTCCAGTTTAATATGTATGTAATTTCTTATATTTCTTTAATAGATCTGAGATATAGCATGCATTTTTTTTAGGAGAAGTACTGAAATAAGTGAATTAAAGATCTGTAGGCAAGAATTGGGGTAGTTTATACAGAAACATGCGTAATCTGAGTAATTATTAAAGGAGGTTCTTGACATTAATAATTTAAAGATATAAAAATTGTATAGAAGAAGGGTAAGGATGAAAAAGTTCAAGATACTCAAAATAAGGGGATATTATGAATAAAAGACTGGGTGAGATACTTAGGAGAGAAAGGGAATATTGTCAGTTAACTCAAGAGGAATTAGCTAAATATGTTAAACTCTCAAGTAAATTCATTTCGCTGATCGAGAGAGGGAAAAGTGTACCCAGTATAGATTCTCTTAGAAAAATTGCTGAATTTTTCAAAAAAGACATAGATTATTTCCTGAAAAATTCAGATAAAGAATTTGATATTCTCCTGAAGGATAAAAAAACAAATGAGAGGACTCGGTCAGAAATAAAAAAATTCAGGAAATATTGTGAAGATTATTTAAAGCTGGAAGAATTAGCAGGAAGGCATCTAATCTCAGCCCCGGAATACAGATCAGTTTCCCCCGAGGAAATGGCAAGAGAGGAGCGTCAGCGTCTAGGCTTGGGCAGCGAGCCTGTTAAAGATATTTTTATGCTTTTAGAATTGAACGGTTTACGGATTTTACGGCAGTATATTTCTCCAGAATCCGAGATTGCAGGAATATTTGTATACTATATGACAAAACAGGCCTCATTTGCCCTGGTTAACTGTGCTAATTCTTCAGGAGAACAAGCAGTGATTGCTTCACACGAATACTGCCATTACCTAAGAGACAGAGAGGGAGGACCGATTCTGGATAATCCCGATATTTTTGTTGATGAATACATTTCTCTTTATCATCCCCGTGAGAAATTTGCTCAGAGATTCGCTCTCCATTTTTTAATCCCAGAATCAAAGCTTAAGCAGGTGCTCAACAAATATGTTGCAGGGGGAAATGTAAGATATGAAGATATTATTTTTATTAAGCGTTATTTTGGGGTGAGTATGGCAGTTATGCTAAAAAGACTCCTTGAAATGAAATTAATAAATTTAAAAAAATACAAAGAATACCAAGGGATTGATTGTATTTCATTTGAGAAATCACTATATGGAGATTTGAGAGGCGATAGCCAACAATCTAAAAGAAAAAGAAAAACAGTTACCTCAGATCGATATAAGAGCCTCGGTGTTACTGCAATCCAATCCAATAAAAAGTCTGCTATTTGAGATCTTTCAAAAGTTTAAGGAGAAATTTCCAGAATTTTTCTACCGAATCTATGTGAACTTTTTCTCCAGGGGAATGAGGGAATTTGATTGTAGGTCCAAAAGATATCATATCCATGCCGGGAAATTTATCCCCTATAATACCGCATTCCAGGCCGGCATGAATGGCAGCCACATTAGGTTCTTTATTGAATAGTTCTTTATAGATAATTTTAAATCTTTTTAAAAGAGGAGATTCAAGATTTGGCTTCCAACCTGGATAGCCTTCTTCTTGAACTATTTCAGCTCCGGTGATTTCACTTAAAGCAGCCAGTATGTTACGTGTAGCTTCAAGGGCAGAAGCAGAAGAACTGCGTGTGCTGCAGATGATTTCAACTTTATCGGCGTGAGTGAGAACAACAGCAAGGTTAGTTGAAGTTTCTACCAGATCTTTTATCTCTGGATGCATGGATATAATTCCATGGGGAAGAGTGTAAAGGAGATTAAGAAGCATTCGCTGGGATTTAGGAGACAATACAGTTTTGGAAACATTGTCGGATTTTTCAATGGATATGCTTGCATCTGGATCTGTTGCTTTGAACTCAGTTTTTATGTTTTTGAAAGATTTTTCAGCTTTTTCTTGGAATAGAACTTCTTTGCCGGGAGCAAGAATTATTTCTGCTGCAGACTCACGGGGAATGGCATTGCGCAGGTTACCACCTTGAATAAGAGAGAGTTTGAAGGGTACATCTTTGGCTACTTCCCAAAGCAGCCTACTGAGAAGTTTAATGGAATTTCCTCGGCCCAGATTGATATCTACGCCGCTATGTCCTCCCAGAAAACCGGATAATTTTATTTGATAGGGAGCACCATCATAGGGTTCTTTTTCCAATGGGAAAGATATTTGAGAATCAGCACCCCCGGCACACCCGATAGTAAATTCACCTTCATCTTCACTGTCTAGGTTTAAAAGATTTTTTCCTTTAAGAGCTCCTGGTTGGAGTTGGGAAGCGCCTTTAAGGCCAGTCTCTTCTTCAATAGTAAAAAGAAATTCAAGGGCTGGATGGATTAAGCTGTTGTCCTCCATAATTGCTAAAGAGGCAGCGACTCCTATTCCATTATCAGCTCCTAAAGTAGTTCCTTTAGCGCTTGCCCATTCTCCCTTAATTACCATTTTGATTGGATCTTTAGTAAAGTCGTGTGTAACATCTGAGTTTTTTTCACCCACCATGTCAAGGTGTCCTTGTAATATTACACCTTCTGCTTCTTCATAGCCCGGTGTAGCTTTTTTTGAAACAATCACATTTCCTGTCTTGTCCCGAATATGTTCCAGATTCAGCTGCTTAGCAATTGAGACTATATAATCACCTAAAGCTTTTTCATTACCTGAGCAATGAGGTATTTTTAATATTTCTTCGAAATATTTCCATAATAATGGGGGTTTTAAATCTGAAACAGTCGATGTCATTTGTTCCTCCAATATCAAGTTGTATTTTGGAGAATAATGACATAAAAAATATTTTGGTGCAAGAAGAATATTGTTTTTACTGAGGATTTGACTTAGTATACTTTTTAATTATTATGAAAAATAAATTTGACTTTTTTGAAAAAAAACTTATTGAAGATTTTAAAAAAAGATTTATGGTCAAGCCTGAAGTTGTAGCTTCAGCTCCGGGCAGGATAAACATAATAGGAGAACATACAGATTATAATATGGGTTTTGTTTTACCTGCTACTATCGACCGCAGAATTTATTTTTTAGCTTCATCCCGGGCGGATGATAAAGTTGTTATAAGAGCTGAAAATTTTGAAGAGGAAGACAGCTTTGATCTACCAGTTTCAAGCAAATTGGAAATAAAGAAATGGAGTAATTATATAAGAGGTGTTCTCTGGGTATTGAATAAAAGAGGTGAAAAACTACCCGGATTAAATATATTGATATATGGGGAGGTTCCTCTTGAGGCGGGATTAAGTTCGTCTGCTGCGCTTGAAGTAAGTTGTATAACTGGCTTAAATTCACTTTATAATATGGGATTTTCCCCTGAAGAAATTGCTAAGATCGGACAGAAAGCAGAAAATGATTTTGTAGGAGTAAAGTGCGGTCTGATGGATCAGTTTATTTCGGTGTTCGGAAGGAAAAATTCTGCTGTTTTTCTGGATTGCCTAACTCTTGAATATAAAATAATTCCTTTTGAATTAAAAAGTCGGGATTTAAGTATAGTCGTTTACAACACCAGAGTAAAAAGAAAACTAGCAGGCTCTGAATACAATAAGCGCCGGTCAGAGGCCAATAGTGCCCTTGATGAGTTGAAGAAAAATGGGATTCAAAGCTTTCGGGATATTTCAGTTGTTGAAATTGAAAAAAGAAAAAAGAATTTGGGAGAAAAGCTTTTTAAACGGGCGAAACATGTGGTTTCAGAAAATTACCGGGTAAAAAAGGCATTAGAGGCCTTGAAGAATAATGATTTTATCCAGCTGGGAAAGCTTTTATTCTTTTCACATGAAAGTCTTAGGGATGATTATCAGGTTTCCTGTCCTGAGCTGGATTTATTATATGAATGCGGAAGGCGAGCTCCTTCCTGTCTGGGAGCTCGCATGACCGGGGCTGGATTTGGAGGATCAGGCATTGCGATAGTACGAGAGGAAACAAAAAATAATTTTAAAGATCTGGTTCTTAAAGAAGCAGAAAAAAAAGGATTTGTGAAACCGGAATTTTACGATGTTGAAATAGGAGAAGGAGCAAGGGCTTTTCAAGCTTAAACTATTCAAGCAAGGCTTTTTCTATGATCTCCCTTATTTCATTTCCCAGTTTTACTGCGTCGTATTTAAGGCTGATGGCCTTGGTTGAAATATCTGATTTGAATTCTTTGTCATTAATGTTAGGAAGGTTAATCATAACATTATAGTATGCTCCTTCTGCCCCTGCCTGGGCAGTGAGCCCAGCAACACCCGCATCACTGATAGAGTTTTTATTTCCTGTCAAGGCAACTTCTTTGGCCAGTTTTAAAGCACTTACACATTTCTCCATTACCTCAAAAGGAATTAAAGTTGCTTCTTTTGTTGCATCCTCTATTGTGACAATTCTTTTAGCTTTTTGTTCTTTTGTTTTTCTATTTAACCTGAAAGCAGCCATAACCTGATTAAAAGCCTGAGTATCCTGGTCTATAGCACGCAGCAGGTCGTCTTTTATGCCTTGACCGGATTCGGCAAGTGATTTTACCTTATCCTGTACTTCTTCATAGCCATTTTTTCCAACAGTCAGATTAGAGACCATTGCAGATAGCGAAGCGGAAAGAGACCCGCATAAAGCAGCAGTACTTCCCCCTCCCGGAGCAGGAGAATCAGAAGATAGTTCATTTGCAAATTCACGGAGATTAAGTTCGATTAGAGAGTTTTCAAATTCTTTGAATTGGTACTCTATGATTTTTTTTTGAGGGTTAAACTCAGATACATCATTTAAGCCAAGTGAGACTGCTGCAGTTTTTAACAACTCTTCTTCAGGAATTCCCAGGCTTTTTCCTTGTTTTTTAAGGTAATATTTTCCTGCCATTAAAAGGGCTTCTTTAGGTATCAAGCCTACCAGTTCACTTCCAGTGACTCTTAATCCTAGTGCCTCTGCTTCTTTGATAGTTTCATCAAAAACAAGGTGAGGAGGCGATATTTTATAATTAGTAAAATTTATAGATATTTGAGCAATATCGTAATCCTTCACATACCAGCCTACTGCTTTTACTTCTCTAAACTTACCCGTTACTCTTTTTTTCTTGCCATTTGAATCTCTTACAATTTTATTATTTTTATCTCTTTTAAATCGTCCCATCTCACGTAGGTTTAAGGCAATATTATGGGCAAATTGCCTATCACGAGTGTTAAGGTTTATGTTATAAGCTATAAGAAATTCTCTGGCTCCAATAACGGTAGATCCACTTTTTGGATTAAATTTTGCTTCTCCGTAATCGGGGATCCATTCCGGATCCTGAAATTTTTCAGAAAGTCCTTCATATTCTCCGCGTCGTATCGTTGCCAGATTTTTTCTATCGGGTTTTTGAGCAGCTTCTTCATAGAGGAAAACTGGTATACTTAATCCTCTTGCGACTTTTTCGCCTAATTCATGAGCAAGTTTTATGCAATCTTCCATGGTTACTCCTGATACGGGGACAAAAGGGCAGACATCAGTAGCTCCCATCCTGCTGTGGGATCCTTTATGCTTGCTCATGTCAATTAACTCTGCTGCTTTTTTGATTGCTTTAAATGCGGCTTCTACTACAGCTTTAGGTGTGCCAATAAATGTGACAACAGTCCGGTTAGTGGATTCGCCTGGGTCAACATCAAGCAGGGAAACTTTAGGGGTTGATTCGATCTCTTTTGTTATAGATTTGATTTTTTCAAGATCCCTGCCTTCGCTAAAATTTGGAACACATTCAACAAGTTTCATGCTATTGCTCCTTTGTCAATCGGTATAAATATTTACCTGAGTTATCATAAACTTCCACAGTTTTAAATTTAAGCAGTTCATCGATGATATTATCTTGATCTCCGACAATAACGATAATTGGTGGATAAAGAAGATTATTATAGGCTGATTTAAAAACTATTTGAGAATCAATATACATGATATTTTCATAATATTTATTCCAGTGTCCCTCATTGAGATTAAGAGCTTTAATTTCAGAAACCCTGGATGCAAGTTCATCATATCTTTGTATGGCCAAAGGAAAGTTGCCAATCAAATAGGATTTGGCTTGTTCGATTTCCTGAACAGGTATTCTTTGGGCGGAAATTCTTCTGATCTCATCAAGGCTTTCCAGAACTGAAGAGTGAATTACGTCTGGTCTTACCCTTGCTCTTATATAAAAAATCCCACAGCTTTTATAAAATTCCATTTCACTGAAAGCCCAATAGGCAAATCCTTTTGATTCTCGAAGATTCATGAAAAGACGGCTCATGGGAGTGCCTCCCAGAACTTGATTTAGAACAATAAGGGAAAAGTATTCCGGGTCGGTTTTTGGAAGGAGGGAACTTCCGGAAAAGATTAAAGCGTCTTTTAATCCAGGGATATTAATAAAGCAGATTTTGGTTTTTTCCAAAGGTTTGGGAGGAGGGAAATGATATGTCTCAATGTTTTGTTTTTTCCAGGTATTTAGGTAACTGCTGATCTTCCTCGATGCTGTAGAAAGGCTGAGATTGCCGACGAGAACAAGGTGGGCATTATTAGGGCAATAGAATTTATTAAAGAACATCTGAATGTTTTTCAGGGAATATTTTTTTATTATATCATCATTAAAGAATATTTTTCTGTAGGTATGATCCTTGAAAAGGATCTGATAAAGAAGTTTTTTTCCCGCAAATTCAGGATTATTTCTTTTGCTGGCAAGGTCATAGAACATATTTCTTTTAACATTTTCAATTTCTTGTCTGGGAAATATCGGCTGGAGCAGCATTTGACTTAAAAGCTCAAGGGCAGAATCAAGGTATTCCTCCAGGAAAAATAAAGAAAAAACAGTGTAATCCGGGAGGGTCTGGGCAGAAAATTCGCCTCCGATGAGATCAATGGTTTTTTCTATTTCTGAGAAAGATAGATTTAAAGAGCCGCGGTTCAGCATTTTTGATGTAAAAGTCGCTAGACCGGGTAAAGAATCAGGAGAAGTGCTTTCTCCGGAAAAAATTATTAATTGAAGA
>JAUWTR010000205.1 GCA_030614645.1 Candidatus Aminicenantota bacterium | reverse complement strand
GAAAAAAGTAAGGTTAGACCAAAAATTTATTTATTACAATGGCAATAAGATTCCTATTCTGCAGTTTCAAAAATCAGGATACGACAAAATATTAAAATTTTTAGTAAAAGGCATAGGAAGGTAAAAATGGCACAGCAAGCAAAAATACACTATATCGAACCTGTTATTAAAAAAAAGGAAGGAGAATATGATCCTTTTATAGAAGCTACCCTTCAATTTGAGAATGCGGCTGATTATTTGGATTTAGAACCATGGATTTATCAAAGGCTAAAATACCCTGAGAGAGAACTTATTGTTCATATCCCTGTTTCTCTAGATAATGGAACCGCGGAAACGTTTACTGGATTCAGGGTCCAGCACTCTACTATCAGAGGCCCTTCAAAAGGTGGAATACGTTACAGCCCGGATGCTTCTTTGAGTGAATGTAAAGCTCTAGCTTCTTGGATGACGTGGAAGAGTGCTGTAATAAATATTCCATTTGGCGGAGCAAAAGGTGCTGTAATCTGCGATCCTACTAATATGTCTGAAAACGAATTAAAAAAATTAACCAAACAGTATATCAATGCTATAAGGGATATAATAGGCCCCTATAAAGACATCCCTGCACCTGATATGTTTACAAATTCTCAAACTATGGCCTGGATTGCCGATGCATATAACCAAAACGGACATATAGAACCAGCTGTGGTTACCGGAAAGCCTGTTTTTCTGGGAGGTTCTTTAGGAAGAGAAGAAGCTACTGGCACTGGTTTATTTTATATTTTGAGAGAGACATCAAAATATTTGGATTTTCCCCTAGCTGATAAAAAAGTTGCAGTTTTAGGTTTTGGGAATGTTGGCCAATCCATTGCAAAACGTGTTCATAAAGCAGGATGTAAAATAATTGCTGTAACAGATATTTACGGTGGAATTTATAGTGAAAAAGGAATTAATCCTTTGGCTCTTAAAGAGCAGGTTAGCAAAAATGGTTCTATTGTAAATTTTCCTGAAACGGTACCTATTGATAATGAGGGACTTATCAGTTTGCCCTGTGATATTCTTATTCCAGCAGCGGTTGAAGGACAGATAAATAAAAATAATGCAGATGATATAAAAGCGAAAATTATTCTAGAAGGTGCTAATGGTCCTACCACAGTAGACGCAGACGAAATATTAAAAGAAAAAGAAACTTTTGTTATCCCTGATATCCTGGCAAATGCAGGAGGAGTAATGGTTTCTTATCTGGAATGGGTTCAGAACCTGCAGAGGTATTTCTTTTCTGAAGAAGAGGTGCTTGATAAAACTGAAAAGAAAATGAAGCAAGCGTTCTGGGAAGTTATAAAAACCATGAATGATTATAAAGTGTCTATGAGAGAGGCGGCTTACATATTAGCAGTAGGAAGTGTTGCTAAAACATATAGAGTGTTAGGAAGAAATTAAGGGAATCAACTCTGTTTCCTCCTTCAGAGTTACTTTAGGGAGTCTGTTTTTAAACAGACTCCCTATTTTTTTTATATGGAGGGATTTCCTTGACATTCACACATTAAAAAGTGTAAAGTATTGTGTAGGAGAAATAAAATGGCAACAAATTTAGCATTGGATGACAAATTGATTTCCGAAGCACAAAAAATCGGTAATCACAAAACAAAAAAATCTGCAGTTAATGAAGCTCTTAAAGAATATATTCAAAGACGTGAGCAGCTTCAAATCCTTAATTTATTTGGAACAATCGATTATGATAAAAATTATAAATACAAAGCTGGTAGATCCCGAAAATGAGAGTTCTTATAGATACATCAATATGGTCTTTTGCATTGCGTAGAAAGTTAAAGGACCTTGGCAGTATTAAAGACACTCAGGCTGTAAGAGAGTTAAAAGAACTTATAAATGAAAATCGAGCTATAATTATCGGACCAATACGGCAGGAGATTCTATCGGGTATCTCAAATTCTGTACAATATAAAAAGTTGAAAGATAAACTGAAAGCCTTCGAGGATTTTTCCCTTTCAACAGGTGATTATGAGCTTGCAGCAGAGTATTTTAACCTATGTCGAAAAAAGGGAATACCGGGTTCACATATCGATTTTTTAATTTGCGCTGTAGCTAGTCGAAATGATATGTCAATATATACAACTGATAAGGATTTTGATAACTATTCAAAAGCATTAAAAATTAGGCTTCACAGATCTGGATAATTGTAAGATAATTTGACAGGAGAACTACAAGCTAAATAAAGGGTAAGCTTTAGGCCATTAATTCATCTATAGGAGGGTATCATGCATTCAGATATTAAAAAATATCTTTCAAGCTTTGAGCTGGGGGAAGCCCAGCATTTTGAAAATATGGGAGTTTTCCCTTTATTTTCTGACATTAATCATTCGCCAAAATATCTTATACTTAAGGATGCGCTTGCGCAGCAAATACTCTCTGTTAATGAGATAGATGAAGGCGGATCAGTACCTGAGCTAAAAGTTATAAACAAAGGAGAAAAACTGGTGCTTCTTTTAGATGGAGAAGAACTAATGGGTGCAAAACAAAACCGGGTGCTTAATACTTCGATCTTAAGAGTAGGGGAGTCTGAAACAGTAATCCCAGTAAGTTGTACTGAGGAAGGGCGCTGGTCGTATGTATCTAAAGAGTTTTCTGATTCAGGCACTGTGATTACTCCCTCAGTGCGCATGAAAAAGGCAAAGAGTGTAGCGCATTCACTTGAAGATTCAAGTGAATTCAGAGCTGACCAAGGTGAGGTATGGAATTCAATAAAATCGATATCTAGAGAAGCAAATGTTGAATCAGAGACCGGGGCAATGCGTGATGTCTATGAGCAGAAGGGAGGAGATCTTGAAGATTATTTGAAAAAGTTTTCATTTGTTGATGGGCAGAAAGGGCTTCTTACATTTATTGGCGGTGATGTTATTGGATTTGATTTTGTATCCCAGGATTCTGCCTTTAAAGATCTTCACGGGAAACTTGTAAAAAGCTATGCCATGGAAGCTTTCATAGGAAAAAATAAAAAGAAAGTCAAACCGGATAAAAAAAAAGCAAAAGCCTTTATAGAAGAGACATTTCAATGTAAAGAGAAAAAATATGAATCTGTGGGCAAAGGCTGGGATTTCCGTTATGAGGGTAAAAATATTGTAGGTTCTGCTTTGCAATACAGGAGTAAAGTTATCCATACAGCGTTTTTCCGGGCAGATGAAGGCGATAGGGAAGACAAAATGTCAGGATTTCGCAGCAGGCGGCGTTACAGGACAGGCTGAGAATGAAGTGCTGAGGGGGGATGGTGAACCATTTACCCATTTTTTTCGTCTTACATATTGACAATCGATTTTATTTTATCTGAATATTAATAATTCAAGTTAAAAAAGGAGAGGAATCAAGATGAAGAAAAAAATATTATTGTTTGCTGTTCTGGCTTTATTTGTAGTTGGTTCAGGTTCTGATTGTGATGATTTTATAGGGGAAAGAGTGAGAGGTTCATGAAATATGGACGAAGAAATCCGGGACATAAACGGTGTTTCAGGGGTAAAACTGGCAACTTTAGGCAAGCTTTACATTGAGCTGGGGCTGGAAGAAAAACTTGTAATCAAAGCTGAAGATAATCTTCTTGAATATTTAGAAACAGATGTAAGAAATGGTGTCCTGATTATAGATACACGCAGGAACATAAATATTCGGCCTAGAAAAAAGGTAAGCTATTATCTGACGGTTAAGGAATTAGAAAGCATAATGATATCAAGCAGCGGGGACATCGAAGCTCCGGACTTAAAAACAGACAGGCTGAAATTTAGCGTAAGTAGTTCCGGTGATTTAAGAACAGGTGAGCTGGTTGTTAAATCCCTAGATGTTAACATCAGCAGTTCAGGAAATATTTTTATCCCGGAGCTGCAGGCTAATACAATAGACGTTAATATCTCAAGCAGTGGAGATCTTGATATAAACAGGGGAAATGTAGAGAAGCAGGATGTTTCTATTACCAGTTCCGGAAACTATCAGGCCAGAAACCTTGAAAGCAGAGAAGCCCGTGTTCATATAAGCAGCAGCGGAGATGTATATCTGAGTGCTGAGGATTACCTTTATGTCCGGATTAGCAGTAGTGGCAATCTCTATTATTCGGGAAACCCCCGCCTAGACCAAGGAACATCAAGCTCCGGAAGAGTAAAAAAGAGATAGAATAAAAGGAGATTTTCGATTTTTTCTTTTTCTTAGTTCTCTGGAGTTTCCTTTCCACTTGTTTTATTTCAGATCATAATTTATTATACAAAAAGAAACATATCAAAATAGTCTGAAGACAGACAAGTAAGGAGAACAATATGGGAATTGATCAATTTAACAGGCGTGATTTTATTAAAAAATCGGTTTTAGCAGGGGCGATTTTGCCGCTTGCCGGTAAGGGTCTTTTTGCTCATACAGGAGAAAAAACCAAAAAATCAGTATTAAT
>JAUWTR010000083.1 GCA_030614645.1 Candidatus Aminicenantota bacterium | reverse complement strand
TGATGCAGAAAATGGTTACACGTTACCTACCTTCCGAGCTGGACACGGATGTGGAACTATTTTTAAATTATCTCACAGACAACGCCTCTAAAAAAATAATAAACGGCAATATATTCAGATTCAGAGGCAGATATTTGATCTATCATCTGAAGGATTATTTATTAGCCACAGCCTATGCTTTGAATGCAAAGAATGAAGGCCTTAAAAGTTTTTATAATCTGAACCTGATTCGCTTACACGATTTTGAAGGAACAGAGGAACATACGAGGTGGAACTTTTGTGGTGAACCTGTATTAAGCAAATTCCCCGGTTATTATTTACAAGGGGGATTGTCAAGATTAAATATTGCAATTGCCCCGGTTTGGGAGAAATATTTATTTCGGAACCGGCCGATCTATGATTTCGGGCACATTCAAGCGCTTATTATCAATAATTTAGAGATGTACCCTGTAGTTCAAATTACCAGCAGCCAGTCCTATGTAGCATTACTGGTGGAATTTGGACTGGAGTTGCTGCGTAAATCGCGGGAGGATAGCTCTCTGAAGCAGGATCTGATCGATGAGCTTGAATCGATAACAACTGGTTATCATTACCGGGATATTGTAAGTTATTTAAATAATAAATCTGATAACTATTATTTGTTTAACACAGAGCTCATGAAATTGGGGGAAAGGTTTTTTGAAAAACAAAAATACCTGGACAGATTTTCCGCCCGCCAAGAGTTGTTGAATTTTAAGAGGCCGCCTCAAAGTACAGTGATAGATAAGGAGATGAAGTATTTTGGGAACATCTATTATTTTACTTTCGGGAGCCTATTACTCCATAATATATCCATTTTCCCTCAGGGAGTGACTGATTTGCTGAGTACAGGCACCACAAGCGGAGAGATGATAAACGAATTTAAAGTCAAAATGGCATATCTTTTAAACAAAAAAAAGCTGCCTCCTGTTCTTTTTGGATATGTTCTCTACCAGTACTTAAACACCAATTGCAGAAGGATATATGCCCAAAATCATAAAAAGGACTATTTAAACAGTCATTTTTTATATACAATATTTAATAATGCTCACGTAAACCGGATATTAAAGGATGCCCAAAAAAAGGGAATCTTGAGGATGAAATAATGAATAGGAAAATCATCTGCCTGTTGATCTTTTTAAGCCTGGCATCAGGGCTGCTTTATGCAGCTGCGCCCCAGCAGATTCGCTTTATTTCCCCAATAAATGAGGGGACATGGCTTGGTGTCCAGCGGATTCATTTTGAGCTGAGGAATGTTGACCCCAAAAAAGTTATTTCAGTAGAGGTCTTTCTGGAAGGTAAATTTTTGCGGGAGTTTAAATCACCCCCTTATGATTTCAGTTATGACTTCGGTCAGGTACCGAAAAGGAGTTCGATAAGGGTCGTTGTCTACGGCAGCAGGGGAGTTTTGCTAAAAAAAAGCATCTCCTCCTATCCCTATGATGCTGTAGAAGAAGTGCATGTACTTCAAGTAGTAGTGCCGGTAGTAGTAACTGATAAGAAAGGAAATATGCTTACCCACCTTAAAGAGGAAGACTTTATTATTCTGGCAGATGGAGTAGAGCAAAAGATCAATTCATACAGCCGGGGGGGAGGAGTGGATTTCCACTTAGCGCTGCTGATAGATATTAGCTCTTCTATGAGCGATAAGATTGGAAAGGTCAGGGATGCAGCGACGATATTTTTAAAACAAGTGCTGACAAAAAAGGACGAGGCCTGCCTGATATTTTTTAATCATGATACTTTTGAAGATACTGATTTTACCAATAGTGTTGATGACCTTATTAATTCTATGTCAATGATCTTTCCCTATGGGAAGACCGCCCTGTATGATGCAATAGCACATTGCCTGAAACTTTTTCGGGGGATTCAGGGAAGGAATATTGTCATTCTTTACACAGACGGAGAGGACAACAGCTCATATATTGATCCCTATACCTTGATAAAACAGGCGGAAAGGTCCAATGCTGTGATATATTCGATCGGCCCCAAGGTCCGTCAATTTGGGGATATGTACTGGGAGCTTTTAAAAGAAATTTCAGCTTCTTCCGGAGGATTGACTTTTTCTTTTACTAATATCGATCAAATAGAAGGGTTTTACCGCAAGATCAAGCAGGATATCAGGACTCAGTATATTCTGCAGTTCTCCCCCAAGGCAATAAAAAAACTTAACCGGTTCCGGAAAATATTAGTAAAATTAAAGGACCGCAAAGATTATAATATAAGGACGATCAAAGGATATTTTTATTAGGTCATTAAGTTCGCTTACAATGACTTATAAGGAGGTGGAAGTGAATATCAGTAAAAAGGCGATCACTATTTTATTTATGTTTATAGTTTTTTTCTTTCTAAATTCTATCCCTGTTATTACCTGGGGCCGTACAGGAAGTCAGGAAGAAGTCACAGTCACAGCGATCGAGGTTCCTGTAAGAGTTGTCCTTAAAGGGGAAGCAGTCAGGGACCTGACTCAAGAGGATTTTCAGCTCTATGAAAACGGAGTAATTCAGAAGATAACAGCTTTTGAGGCTGTATCAAGAAAAATCGCTTTGCCTCAGGATGCCTCCTCTGGGGCACGGAAGGCAAAAACTGAGAAGCGGCTTTTTATTCTAATTTATAATATTTTTGATTATAACCAAAAAGTAGGGGAGAGTATCGATTACTTTTTCGAAAATATCTTTCGTCCCCAAGATCAAGTTGTCATCGTTTCAGAAGATAGAGTGTTGAATATTGAAAGAGGGAAAACGTTGCCGGCAATGATTCAAAGTCTTAAAGATTCACTCAAAAAATATAAAGTGATCTCAACTGCAAGCACTTTAAAGGCATATAAAGACTTGAAAATTGAAGCAGACAGACTGCTTGCTTCTTTACGCGGCCGAGCCACTGCCCGGGGTGGTGTTCAATGGGACCAGTCGATCATGCGCTTTTATGATAACTACCGCAGAATATGGTTAGATTATAAAAGACGGTTTATTTCTCCTAATCTCGAACTCTATCAACGCCTTATTAAAAAATTGAAATACATAGAGGGCGAGAAGTGGACGCTCTGTTTTCAGCAAAGGGAGATGTTTCCCCGTTTAAGAAATGAAAGCCCGTTGGAACGTTCGATCCGGGAACTGCTTGATACTCTCACTGAGCCGCGCGACCGGGCAAAAGCGCAAAATATCCAGAGCCGCCAGATGCAGCTGCAGAGGGAGCTGGATATTGCCGGAGATTTTCCAGCTGAGGCTTTAAAAAATATTTTTATGGAAGGCAACATAACTTTTCACCAAATTCTCTTAAAATCTCCCAGGACTCTTTTTTCCAAGGATTTTGAGTTAAAAGCTGTCAGTCAGGATTATGAAGATTGTTTCAGACAGATTAGTTTTTCGACCGGAGGAAGTTCGAATTTTTCAAATAATGTGAGCGAAGCTCTGCAGAAAGCAGCTGAAGCGGAAGATTATTATTATATGCTGGTTTATAATCCCAAGGATAAACAGGGAGATAAAAAAAGAGAGATCGAAGTAAAAGTCAATAAAAGTGGTGCTGATATTACTTATTTAAAAAAGATGTCAAAATTCGAAGCTCCCCCTATTGCCATAACCGGATTCAAGGCCGGGGGGAAAAACATCCAATTTACCATAAAAAATTATAAAAGGGCCAAACTGAAGGGAAAAACGACAGGTATAGCAGAAATAAAAATCACCATTTTTGATAAAGATTCAAACAAGGTCTTTGATGAAGGCAGGACTCTTGAGATGGTAAAAAAAGAGACCAAGATCTCCTTGAATTTCGGCCAATTGAACTCAGGCCAGCATTTTATTGTTATCCAGGTCGTAGATAAGATCACCAATGCGGTTGATGTTTTTTCCGGCAATATAGTTTTGTAGTCAGATCTTCATCAATCCTGAGTATATCCTGGCCATAAATTTTTTATGAATACAGCCAATAATGCAGCCGGGGCCAGAACACGTCTGATTATTATATTCTTCTTTTTTTCCGGGATGACAGGATTGATATACGAGGTCTTATGGACCCGTATGCTCATTAATGTTTTAGGGGGGGCGCCCTTTGCTGTTAGTATTATTTTGACGATTTTTATGGGGGGCCTGGGATTGGGCAGTTATCTTGCCAGCCGGAAAATCGATCGTATTCAGGAGCCGCTGAAATTAGTAAAACTTTATGGTGTTCTGGAATTAATAATAGGGGCCTATGGTTTTATGGTTCCTGTGCTGATTTTATTTTTAGAGCCGGTACAGTCATTTCTTTATGGTCAACTGTATAATTATTTTATTCTGTATAACATTCTTACATTTGGTTTTTGTTTTATTTTGTTTTGCATTCCTGTTATCTGCATGGGAGCTACTCTCCCGATTTTATGCAGATTCTATGTGACCAGACATGATCATTTAGGAGCAAATATTGGCAGATTATATGGGCTTAATACTTTGGGCGCTGCTTTAGGAGCCATGTTGTGCGGTTTCTGGTTGATAAACCTAGCAGGCGTAAATGGAGCAATAGTTTTTGCCGTGTTGATCAATGTCATAATTGGTGTTTCCTGTGTTTTGTGGAAAGAGAAGCCTTCCAAAAGTTTGTTATCTGAAAATAAAAGACAAGAAACAGCAGCTTTATATTCTAAACCGGTTTTAATAGGAGCACTGCTGATTTTTGCTGTATCGGGATTTTGTTCTATGTCCTATGAGGTCATATGGACCAGGTTATTAGGTTTAATAGTGGGGCCGACAACATATTCGTTTACTATAGTGCTTGTCACTTTTATTACCGGTTTAGCTCTGGGCAGCATGTTTTTTGGGTGGATCTCCGACAAGACAGACAAACCTTTAAAACTTTTAATCTTTACTCAGTTTTCCGCTGCTTTTTTTGTTTTACTTGTCAGCCAGCTGCTGGGAAATAGTCAATTATTTTTTGCAAAACTGCTCTATAGTTTTGGAAGCCGTTTTGTGCTCTTGAATTTCCTCAAGGCCCTTAGTTTGTTTGTTTTTATGATTTTGCCCACACTTTTTTTGGGAGCCGCATTCCCGCTGGTTGGAAAGATATATACCCGGTCCATAAAGAAAATAGGGCGGTCTATTGGCGTGGCATATTCGATAAATACTATAGGGGCCGTGGCGGGTTCTTTTTGCGCGGGTTTCCTTATTATCCCGGTGCTGGGAAAAGAGACAGGGATCAGCCTCATTGCAGCCTTTCAGATTGTAGCAGCATTGGGATTTGCGTTTATTGTTTTTTCTAAAATGAAGATCAGGAAGGTGATCCCGGTAATCCTGCCGGCCTTTGTCGGCATTATGCTTTGTTTTTATTTTCCCCAATGGAACCATAAGCTGCTTTCCAGCGGGACTTATCACCGGTTCTCCAACATAAAGAATGAAATTAACAGTTCCGGGTGGCTTGAGTCCCTCTGGCAAGGAGCGGATATTCTCGCCGGAAATGACCGGAGGGAGCCTCTTTTTTACGGAGAAGGTTTAGGCGGTTTTACTTCAGTGTTAAAAACTTCAGACCCCCTGGGAAATGTCGAGTATTCCTTAGCTAACAGCGGTAAAGCAGATGCCTCTTCCCGGGGAGACATGAAAACTCAAACCTTACTGGCTCATTTTCCCATGTTATTCCACCCTGATCCTAAGGTTGTTTTTGTCTTGGGACTGTCAAGCGGCATAACTGCGGGAGAAGTGCTGCATTATCCCATAGAGCGGCTTGATATACTTGAGATCAGCCGCCAGGTTACAGCGGCCAGTGATTTTTTTCGCCCCTGGAACAATGATGTGCTTTCTCACCCAAAGGCCAATTTGATAATTCAGGACGGAAGAGCCCATCTTAAAATGTCTAAAGACAAATATGATGTGGTCATCTCTGAGCCCTCAAATCCCTGGATGTCCGGCCTGGCAGCGCTCTTTTCAAGCGATTTTTTTAAATTAGTAAGATCCAAACTTAATAGGGAAGGAATTTTTGTTCAGTGGCTGCATTCTTATAATATGAATTGGGAGACATTTGCCCTGGTCGGGAGAACCTTTACTCAAGTTTTTCCTGAAAGTATTTTAGTTACCACCAGGCCTCCTTTGACCCAGGGGGCAGATTATCTTTTAATAGGATTTAAGGGTAAAAAAGGGCTTGACCTAAAGTATGCACGCCAGAAGCTTGGTTTTATCCAGCAGTCAAAAAACATAACTCTTTTATACCCGGAATTACTTTTCAGGCTTATCGTATCTGAGGATCTGCAGAAGCTTTTTGGTTCCGGGCCCATTCACACAGACCACCGGCCGCGGCTTGAATTTGCTGCGCCCAAATTGATGTATTTAAAAGATGATAGTATAATAAAAAGTATTCAAGAGAGAACGTGGCTTACTCCGGAAACAAATAGAATGATTCAAAACTTAAGAACTGATGTTGATGCCCAAATAGACTTTACGATTCTTGCGCTCTCGCTTTATATGCCGTTTCCTCATATGGTAGACTTACCAAAGGCAGTTGTTTTGCAAAAAGAACGTTACTTAAAGATCATGTTAGATTATTGTTCAAAAAATACAATTGATTACGCTTATATAAATGATGCTGGTTTAAAGCAAAAATGCCGCTTTATCCAAATAAATACCATTGAGGAAAATATAAACAAAATGCCTGATAAGGCAAGTTCTTACTTTTATCTGGCAAATCTTTATTATTCTGCAGGCAGACTGGATAAGGCTGTTAATAATTATTTAAACTCCCTCAACTTGAATACGGACAATGCCTTTGCCCAGAACAACCTGGGATATGCTTTGATCCTTCAGGAAAAATTTAGAGAAAGTCTTTCTTACTTTAAAGCAGCCCTGAGAATCGATCCCGGTTTTTCTGAGGCACATAGAAATCTAGGGCTGGCTTTGGCTTTTCTTGGTGATTTGGAAAAATCTGTTGAAGAATATAAAGCTGCCATTCAAACAAAACCCGGAGACAAAACCCTGCATAATGATCTAGGGGTTATCCTTTCAAGGCAAAGCCGATTTGAAGAGGCAGTGAAGCATTTTAAAGAGGCGCTTAGAATCGATCCTGACTTTGCGGATGCAAGAAAAAATCTTGATATTGCCCGGAGCAGAAGATGAC
>JAUWTR010000077.1 GCA_030614645.1 Candidatus Aminicenantota bacterium | reverse complement strand
TACCACCATATCTCCGGATCATTCCCTCAGCCAGGACTATATTGAATTTCTGGTTAGCCGCTTCTCTCCCGGACCCTTCTCTTGTAAGAAAAAAGTCATATTGGACAGCTCAAATGGAGCCAGTTCCTCTTTTGCTGCCAAGATTTTCTCAAAGCTCGGGGTAGAAGTGATCCCTATCCATGACATCCCGGACGGAAAAAATATCAACGCAAACTGCGGCTCTCTTTATCCTCAAAATCTAGCCAAAAAAGTTCTTGAAACCGGGGCTGACCTAGGGGTGGCTTATGATGGGGATGCAGACCGTGCCTTATGGATAAACGAAAAAGGAATACTCCTGAATGGCGACCATACCCTTTATATATTGGCCGGATACATGCAGAAACAGGGAAGCCTGAAATCAAATACCATTGTCGCTACGATCATGAGCAATATCGGTCTGGAAAGATCCCTGCATAAAATGGGCCTAAAGCTTTTTCGGGCACCCGTCGGAGACAGATACGTACTGGAACAGATGCTCAAAATAAAATCCAACCTAGGAGGAGAGCAATCAGGCCATACGATCCTTCTAGATGAGTGCCCAACCGGAGATGGGATCCTGACCAGCATAAAAATTCTTGAGGCAATGACCGTGGAAAACTCGTCTCTTTCAGAACTTTTGGAAAACTACCAGGTATTTCCTCAAACTCTAAAAAATGTCAAAGTTGCCCGTAAAGAAAATTTTTCTCAATTCCCGGAAATCATAAACATCATAGAAAAAGTCAAGGGCCGGCTGGGAGACTCAGGCCGGATCAATGTCAGGTACTCCGGCACAGAACCTATGGCCAGGGTCATGATCGAAGGACAGGTCCAAACAGAGATAGGAGAATATGCCCAGCAAATAGCTGATGTTATTACCAAGCACTTAACCTGAACTATTTATAAAAAATAAGGAGGTCAATAATATGAGACTTGCTGTAAATATCGACCATTTTGCCACTTTAAGGGAAGCAAGAGAGAGCAATGAGCCAGAACCTGTTCTTGTCGCCCTTTTAGCTGAACAGGCTGGAGCAGAGGGTATTGTATGTCATATACGCAGTGACAGACGGCACATAAAAAAACGAGATTTAGTATTACTGCGTCAATCCATCAAGACCAAACTTATTGTAGAAATGGCGGCAACCAAAGAGATGGAAGAGATCGCCCTCGAGATTAAACCGGATATCGTTTCCTTAGTGCCGGAAACACCGGAAGAATTGACGACAGAGGGCGGACTGAATGTTATTGCCAACAGAGATTACCTGGGCTCTCATATTAAGAGTTTGCAGGAAGCAGGTATTAAAGTAAGTATTTTTGTCGACCCCAATACCGATCAGATAAAAGCATGTAAACAATTAAACTGCAATATGATAGAGATCAATACCGGGCTCTATGCTGACCTCTCCCCAGGAAAAGAGCAGCAAAAAGCCTTAGATGCAGTCATCAATGCAGCAAAATTCGGCTTTGAATCAGGCTTAAAAATTCATGCAGGACACGGATTGGATTATAAAAATATCCATCCTATTGCCGCCATACCTGAAATCGAAGAATTCAGTATCGGATTTTCAATCGTGGCCCGAGCCGCAATTGCAGGAATTGAAATGGCAGTAAGAGACATGATTGCTCTTATCGAATAAAAATGAAGATTAGAATCAACTTTGAGCGCCTTAAAAGCGAGATAATCGAGCTTTCCCAAATCGGCAAAGATCCCAGAGGAGGGATCAGCCGCCCCTCTTTCAGTAAATCCGATCTTAAAGCCCGGGAATGGTTTAAAAATAAAATCTCTATAGCCGGACTCTCTCTCAGACAGGATGGCGCCGGTAATATCTTTGGCCGCTTAGAAGGTGAAGGCAAGACAATTATGGCTGGCTCTCATCTTGACTCAGTTATTAACGGAGGCATATTTGACGGACCCGCCGGAGTATTGTCAGCTCTGGAGAGTCTGCGAACAATCAAAGAAAACAGCCTAAAACTTTATAAATCCTTGGAATTGGCGGCCTTCACTGATGAAGAAGGAAATTTAGTAGGTGATTTCCTCGGTGTAAGGGCCTTTACCGGTTCGCTTAAGCGGGAGGTTTTAGAAAACGGCCTTACTCAATTTGGGAAGCCATTAAAAGACATCCTCTGTGATACAGAATTTTCCATCGATAGCATCATGCAGGCACACAAACAAAGGCCTGATATCGATGCCTTCCTCGAACTTCATATTGAGCAGGGGCAGGTGCTCGAAACAGAGGAAAAATCGATTGGTATTGTTGACTGCATAGCCGGCAAGAACTATTGGTTATGCTCTTTCTCAGGGAGAGCCAGCCATGCCGGCACAACTCCCATCGAACTGAGACAAGACGCCTTTTTAGGCCTGGCAGATTTTGCCTTAAAAGCCACCCAGTATGTTGCCACTCAGCATTATGGAAGCAAAGTGACTATTGGTAAAGCCCATATATTCCCAGGCGCATTCAGTATAGTTTCCGGCCAGGCGGATTTTTCCCTTGACTTCAGAAGCACATCGGAAGAATCGCTGCAGGCTATGGAAAAATTTTTCCTGTCCCTGGCTGAGGATATTTCCTCGACTCGGGGCTTAAAATTCAGGTATAAATCTATTGACAAAACAAAACCAGGTACAACCCCGACCCGCTTGACTAACCTTCTGCAAAAACTATGCGAAAAGGAGGATTATTCCCACATGATTCTCCCTAGCGGCGCTGGACACGATGCCCAGATCATGGCATCAATTACAGATTCCGCCATGATATTTATCCCCTGCACAGATGGGATCAGTCACTCTCCCGAAGAAAATATAAAATGGGAAGACCTGGAAATAGGGGCAAATCTATTGCTTCAATCGCTGATAAAACTGGCAAGTTAAGTTAATCCATTATTGCGACGAGCTATTATACTTTATCAACAATAGGCACAGGTTTCCTGACTTTCCACTTTCCACGCGTAAAATCCGGACATTGTACGGAAGAGTTGCCGGCAGCAATCGATCTTTCACTGAGTGTGACGACAGAATTCATGGAAGCGCCGTCATAAACATCGCTGTCCATAGGCTCGCCATTACGCAGGCAATAGATCAGGCGATAATCTTCGATAAAATCCATACCACCGTGGCCGGCGCCTTGAGATTTTTCTCTGAGTGCTTTTTTAAGTGGGTGATCATATTTCTCTTTCATCTCTTCAAGGTCTTGCCATTTATGGCCGGAAGAATATTTTTCATCCGGGTACTTACGGGCCAAGCCCTTTGTTCCCTGGATAACGATTCTGCGGCTGTATGGTCTGGGAGAGTTGGTATCATGAGTGACAAGGATCGTCTGTCCCCTATTGGTTTTGATCACAGTATTGACAACATCACCAAGGGCATAGTCAGTTTTTGCAAGAGGATGATCTTTGCCATAGCGTTTAATTGCTTCGAGTTTCAGACCTCTTGATTGAGTTGAGAAAGAGGTCAGGTGTTCGAATTTGTTACCTCTGGTAATATCCATCCACTGAGATATCGGCCCCAAACCATGTGTCGGGTAAAGGTCGGCATTACGTCTGATTGAGTGCTGCAGACGCCAATCATGAGGATAATAGGCTTCCCCGAATTTCCAGCCGCGTAGATCATGCAGATAGCCGCATTCAGCATGCAGCAGTTCACCGAAAACTCCTTGGCGAACCATATTGAACAATAACAGTTCAGTGCTGTCATAATTGCAGTTTTCCATTGTGATGCAGTGTTTTTTGAATTTCTCAGCATATTCAACTGTTTTCCAGCATTCTTCGATAGTTATAGAACCCGGAATTTCCGTAGCAGCGTGAGATCCGGTTTTCATTGCGTAGGTACAAATCGGTGTATGGAATTCCCAGGGGGTGGCATTGTATACAAGATCCATTTTATTTTCATCACACATACGTTTGTAATCTTCTATACCTTTTTGGCCGTAAGCTTTCGGGGCAGGCTGACCGGCTTTTTCGACTATTTTAACAGCTCTATCACGATGGCCAGCATGAATATCGCAAACAGCCACCAGCTCAACCCCTTCAAGTCTAAGAAGATTGCGGAGATGGCCGCTGCCCTGATTCCCAATCCCAACAAAACCAATACGAACTCTTTCGATGGGTTTATTAATAAAGTGGCCGTCCTGAGGAGTCGCAGTATTTATCAGGCTTTTAGCGCTTGCTTTTTTCAAAACCATGCCACCGATAGCTAAACCAATGCCTGCAGCTCCGCTGTTTTTTAAGAAATCCCTGCGATCATATTTTTTAGTCAATCTATCCTCCTTAATAATCGTCAATATCAGGCTTGAATGAACGGGTCTTTTTTTTATTAGCTTGTTTCTTCTTTTCTACCAGCATTTTCTCTTTTGCCCGCTTGGAACGTTTCCGTTTCTGACGGCGTATTTTTGCAATCCTTTGCTGTTCTTTACTTTTTTTACCTAGGATCTTGGCTTCAATTTTATCCGCTAATCTTCTCCTGGCCAAAAACCGGTTAAGCGTCTGAGAGCGTTCGCTCTGACATTTAACTTCGATGCTAGTAGGTATGTGTTTCAGGTAGACGCAGGTAGAGACTTTATTTACATGCTGGCCGCCTTTTCCACTCGAACGGATGAATTTCTCTTCAATGTCTTTTTCAAAGATCTTAAACTTTTCCATCTTTTTATAAAGAGCATTTTCCTTTCGCTTGCTGACACCGAATGAAATTGTTTTTACCATTCAGGTTATCTTGAACTATTTATATAAATAATGAAGGATATGAAATTCCGGATTAAAGGTATTCTTTTTTTGTAGCTACTAGGAATTTTCCACAGTTTTCACAGACATAAATATCATTACTTCCTTCTATAGCAGAACCCATGCCCGTAGCCACATTAATATAACACCCCTGACAGGCCCCCTCCTCTACCTCTGCTACTGCAAAACCATATCTTTCCATAAGCCTATCAAATCTATCCAACAGAGTTGTGTCCAATTCATTCCGAATCAATTCAGACTGTTGCTTAAGCTCTGCCTTTTTCCCCTTCTTGGCCTTCTTTATCTGAATTTCGATCTCCTGGAGTTTCCATAAAACACCGGCTCTGTGCATGATTTTATCCATATGGAGAGGAATTTTTAACTCGATCTCAGAAAAGACTTGATACAACTCTTTTTTCGACTTTGCTTCAATGAGGCGGGCCCGAAATTTCGTCTGCATTAAGAATTTTGCAATCCCGGCAAAAAGATGATTAAAAAGACCGGGGATTGTTGGATTCCAGATTATTAAAACAATAATCTTGACATTTTTCCCATCGATTGCTTCAAATTCAATGCCTTTTTTTGATATTCCTGCTACGACCGCGATGTCATGCCCGGCATTTATTCGCGCATGAGGCAGGGCTATACAATGACCTATCCCGGTTGACTCCAGGCGTTCCCTGTCGATTATTCTCGTCAATATCGGCTTTTTATTCTTGATCAGATTTTGCTTTTCCAAGATATCCAGCAGCTCTTCCAGTGCTTCGACCTTGTTCTTGGCCTTAAGGTTAAGAACTACCTGGGAAGGTTCTATATAATCGGAAAAATGAGTGCTTTTGAGATGTTTCGTTTCCATTGTGGCTTATTCTACCATATTTTTATTTTTGCAAAAAGACATTTATTTAAGAATAGTTCTGGCCCGACGGGCTATCAGAATAGTATGACTTAATAAACCTTTCCTGGACATTAAAGGAAAAAACTGTAGTATTCTACCGCAAATTCTTGGTAACAAAGCAAATGCGGCAAGATCGGCTCGACTGATCTCATTGGGGATGGGATTAGAAAAATATCACTCCTAATATCATCGATTAGGAATTGTTCAGATTCGATGGACTATCAGAATAGTATAACTTTATAAACCTTTCCTGGACATTAAAGGACCAGTGGACATCCCGAATAAAGTCAGCCGCCTCCAAATATTTTTTTGCTGATATAAATGCCACAAGCTGCTGATGCTCTTTAATGGAAGACTGCTCCCATTCCTTTACATAACCTGCCCGGCGGGGAAAATCATATAGGCGCTTTTTTAAAACATCTGCTGTTTTTCGGAGCATATTATTTCCGGACAACTCCAAAAATACATCATGGAATTTTAGGTTTTTTTTATAATAATCGCTGAAATCGTCTTTCTCTATCGCCTTCCTCATGCCTTCATTTAACTTTATCAGCCTATCCACTTCCCTCTTGCTTATAATCCCGGAAGCAGCGATTATCGCTGTGCTTTCCAATGCTCCGAGAATTTGATATATCTCTCTGATATCCTCAACTGTCAGGACATTCATAAGCACTCCCTTACGAGCCATAATATTTACAAAACCCTCCGTCTCCAACCGGACGAGGGCATCTCTTAAAGGAGTCTTGCTCACACCTAATTTTTGACTTGTTACATTCATATCAATGACATCACCAGGCATAAGCTCTCCCACTCTCATCTGAGACCTGAGATATTCATATACCTGATCTTTAAGGGAAGCTAAGTTTAATATAGTTTTTTTGGTCATATTAAATTTCTACACCTCGATCAACGAAAAATAAAACCCTTGCGCAATGGATCATTAGGGTCAAATAAGAATTGATTCCTGCCGGTGATCGCAGCACTGCCTTTTACTTCCGGAATAACTGCTGAATAAGAGCCGAATTCAGTTTTCTCCTTTACCCTCACCCTAAAGCAGGTCCCTATTATACTTTCAACTGTGATCCATTCTCCCACTTCAATATCTTTACGAGATAGATGGATAGCAGCCCGGGCACTTACTCCGGTTCCTGTAGGAGAACGGTCCACTTCCCCTTCGGCAAAAACACAGACATTGCGGCTGTGATGGGCTGGATCTTCAGGCTGGCCTGTAAAGATAGTCCCATAAAGAAACCCCAGGTCTTCCTCATAAGGATGCTTGATCGTCAATTCATCCCCCACCGCATACTTGATGCGCCGCCCCAGGTCTATCAAGTTATTATAATCTTTAATTCCAAGCCCGATATTTAGCTCTTCCGCCCGGCAAAAGACATAAAATGCCCCGCCAAAGGCAACATCATATTGAATACGCCCTAAACCGGGGATATTGATATTCTGGTCACTTTTATACACAAAAGAAGGAACATTTAAAAAAGAGACTTCTTTGACCCTGCCTTTTTCCCTTTGGGCGGTAGCTGTTACCTGGCCTGCCGGTGTATCCATTTTCAAGACCGGTGAATCCCCTTTCCTGGTTACCCTACCAGTATCCAGAGTCATTGTGGCCAGCGCGATTATGGCATG
>JAUWTR010000055.1 GCA_030614645.1 Candidatus Aminicenantota bacterium | reverse complement strand
ACGAATTTAGAGATGAATTTGATCACGAATGTGGCGATGGAGAAAGGGCTTCGTTTTGCGATACGAGAAGGAAGCCGAACAGTAGGAGCAGGAACTGTAACTGAGATTTTAGAGTAAATAATAAGAGGTGGTTTTTAAAGTAAGAGGAAGACGAGGAATAGAAAAATGGAAAAGATAAGAATACGGTTAAAATCATTTGACCATAGGCTACTTGATCAGTCTGTAAAGGATATTGTTATCAAAGCAAAAAGGACGGGAGCATCTATTTCTGGACCGATACCTTTGCCCACGAATATTCATAAATTTTGTGTTCTTCGTTCCCCTCATGTTGACAAAAGATCCAGAGAGCATTTTGAAATGAGGATCTATAAACGTCTTATGGACATAAGCAATTATAATAATGAAACTATTGATGAACTGCAGAAGTTGGATCTTCCCGCAGGAATTGATGTTGAAATTCAGGCATTTGGATCTGGGGGAGAATAATAATGATCGAAGGAATTATCGGTAAAAAAATTGGAATGACTCAGAATTTCAGTGACAGCGGGATTGCAATTCCGGTAACTGTAATTCAAGCTGGGCCTTGTGTTGTTATCCAGAAAAAGACGGAAAAAATAGATGGATATTCAGTATTACAGTTAGGTTTAGCGAATGATAATTCTACAAGCAAGGCTATCAAAGCAGAGATCGGGCATTTTAAAAAATCAGGTATTCCTCCTGTAAAGCTTATAAAAGAAGTCCATTTCAGTGATAAGGAAGAAATCAATCCTGGAGATCAATTTTTTGTGGATATCTTTAAGAAGGGAGAGAGAGTTCACATAGTAGGAACTAGTAAAGGAAAGGGATTTGCAGGTGTTATTAAGCGCTGGGGATTCCATGGCGGACGGAAGACCCATGGTTCTATGTTTCACAGACATGCAGGTTCCACTGGTTGTTCTGCGGACCCTTCCAGGGTTATGAAAGGGAAAAAGATGCCTGGTCAGATGGGAAATAATAGAGTAACTGTAAAAAATTTAATGGTTATTGAAGCTGATAAAGAAAAAAACCTTCTTATGGTTAAAGGTGCAGTGCCTGGAGCAAACGGAGGTTATCTGTTAATAAAAAAAGCAGATTTTTTGGCTCAATCATCAGGAAAATCAAAAAAAGAGTAAAAAATGCTTAAGGTTCAAGTTTTAGACAATAATGGTAAAAAAGTTAGTGAGGTTAATGCCCCGGAAGACATTTTTTCTTTTCCGGTTAAGGAGCATCTTCTTTATGAGGCCGTTGTTAATTACAGAGCTAATCAGAGAAGAGGAACTGCCAGTACCAAGACTAGGAAGGAAGTACGAGGCGGTGGACGTAAACCCTGGAGACAAAAAGGCACAGGCAGGGCTCGTGCTGGGAGCACCCGTTCTCCTTTGTGGAAAGGTGGTGGTGTGACCTTTGGACCAAAGCCGAGAAATTATTCTTATAGCATACCTAAAACCGCCAAGCGCAATGCTTTAAAGTCCGCTCTGACAATGAAGCTGACAGAAAAGCAGTTAATTGTAATAGAAGCCCTTGATTTCAAGGAGCCTAAAACCAAGGAAGCGGCGAAATTGGTCAATACCTTAAATTTAAAATCGGCTTTGATTGTGGACAATCATAAGAATAAGAATTTAATCCTTTCCATGCGCAATCTTCCCGGGATGAAAACTGTTGATTATACACAGCTTAATGTTTATGATGTTTTAAATCACCGCGAGCTTGTTTTTACAAAACAGGCTTTTGAGTTATTACTGGAGAAGTTAAAGTGAGTATAGATCCATATAAAATTATTTTTCGTCCTGTTATCACCGAAAAGAGTACCTTAATGAAAGAAAAAAACAGAGAAATCTGTTTTGAAGTAAGTAAACATGCCAATAAAATTGAAATTAAAGAAGCAGCTGAGCTGCTTTTTAAAGTTAAAATTGAGAGAGTAAGAACCATTAGCAAAAAAGGAAAAAAAAGAAGAGTAGGCCGGAATGAAGGCTGGAAGCGAGATTGGAAAAAAGCTTATGTAAAAATTAAAGAAGGCGAAAAGATGATCGAATATTTTGAGGCGGTTTAAAATGGGAATAAAAACATATAATCCAACCACATCAAGTTTACGCCATCGAACCGGATTGACATTTGAGGAATTAACAGGCCATAAACCGTATAAGCCTTTATTAGAGCCGATAAAAAAAACCGGCGGGAGAAATGCACAGGGACGGATTTCCATGCGTCACCGTAGTGGGGGGCACAAAAAAGCCTACAGGATCATTGATTTTAAAAGGAATAAAATCGATGTGCCGGGCAAGGTAGATACAATCGAATATGACCCCAACCGCAGTGCTTTTATTTCCTTGATAAAATACAATGACGGAGAATGGAGTTATATCATCACTCCCCAGAAAATGAAAGTGGGGCAGACTATCTCCTCTGCGGATAAACAGGTAGATATATTACCTGGGAATGCTATGCCGATCAGGTTTATCCCAATTGGCATAGTAGTTCATAATGTAGAATTAAGAAAAGGCAAAGGAGGACAGATAGCCAAATCTGCAGGCTCAAGCGCCCAGATTTTAGCTAAAGAAGGCGATTATGCTCAGGTGCGTATGCCTTCTTCCGAGATTAGGAAAATACACCTTGACTGTAGAGCGACTGTTGGTGAAGTTAGTAATCCTGATAACAAGAATATTTCTGGGGGTAAAGCTGGCCGGACACGCTGGAAAGGAAGAAAGCCCCATGTAAGGGGATCAGCAATGAATCCTGTTGATCATCCTCACGGCGGAGGGGAAGGAAAATCCAAAGGCGGCCGGAATCCTGTATCCCCAACTGGGCAACCGACAAAGGGATATCGAACAAGAAGGAATAAAAGAACACAAAAGTACATTGTAAGGAGAAGGAGTAAATAATTATGAGCAGGTCGCTAAAAAAAGGTCCTTTTATTGATGAAAAACTTTTAAAAAAAATCTCAGATTTGGAATCGCAAAAGAATAAGAAAAAGGTTATTAAAACCTGGTCCCGCCGTTCAATGATAATTCCGGAAATGGTAGGATTGACTATTGCGGTTCATAATGGAAAAAAATTTATTCCGGTGTTTATCTCAGAAAACATGGTGGGCCATAAATTAGGAGAATTTTCTCCAACTAGGATATTTAAAGGACATTCAACAAAGACAGCAAGAACAATTAGGGTGGCAAAGTAAAATGAAAAATCCGAATATTATTTCTCATGCAGTTGCCAAACATATAAGGATCGCACCTCGGAAGAGCAGGTTGGTAGCTGATTTGCTTAGAGAAAGATATGTGGGAGAGGCTTTGACAATTCTCAATTTTTCCAAGAAAAAAAAAGCCAGTGCTATCATTGAGAAACTCTTGCGTTCAGCAGTAGCTAATGCTCAGCAAAAGAATACTGAAGTCGATGTTGATAATTTATTTATTTCGGATATTTTTGTAAACCAAGGACCACAGTGGAAGAGATTTAGGGCTGCTCCAATGGGACGGGCTGCCCCGATTTTAAAAAGGACCAGTCATATTAATATCTATTTAGAGGAAAAAAAAGGGAGATAGAAAGTGGGCCAAAAAACACATCCTGTTGGGTTTAGATTAGGATTTAATAAGCAGTGGAGTTCCCGGTGGTTTGCATCAGGGAAAGAATATAGCAGGTTAATTCATGAAGATCTGAAAATGAAAAGTATCGTTAAAGAGCGCTACAAACATGCTGGTATATCAGAAGTCAATATCGAGAGAGTTGGTCCGAAGATCAGGCTTATCGTGTATACTGCCCGCCCGGGCATTGTAATAGGACGCGGAGGAAAGGAAATTGCAAGCCTGAAGAAATCATTACAAGACCTTGTCCAGAAGGAAGTCTATATTGATATCCGGGAAATCGATAAACCCGAATTGACGGCAATTTTAATCGCTCAGGGAATAGCCATACAGCTTGAAAAAAGAATTGCTTATAGAAGAGCTATGCGACGCGCTGTTAATATGGCTATGAAAATGGGTGCTAAAGGAATTAAAGTAATGTGCTCAGGCAGGTTGGGAGGAGTGGAAATTGCCCGGAAAGAATGGTATCTTAGAGGGCAGCTTCCTCTACAGACACTGAGGGCCAACATAGACTATGGTTTTACGGAAGCTTCTACCACATACGGAAATATTGGAATTAAAGTTTGGGTATACAATTCAGATATGGACAAGCCGAAAATGACCTCTCAAAATATTGAGATAGGGGAGATTTAATTATGCTCATGCCAACAAAGGTAAAGTACCGCAAACAGCAGCGGGGCAGGATGAAAGGAAAGGCCATTCGCGGGGGAACTCTCGTTTTTGGAGAATATGGACTCCAGGCTCTTGAGCCTTGCTGGTTGACTGCCCGTCAGATAGAATCAGGCCGTGTTGCAATAGGTAGGCGTCTAAAAAGGCAGGGTAAACTTTGGATTCGAGTTTTTCCATGGAAACCAATTACAAAAAAGCCTACTGAAGTAAGAATGGGAAAGGGAAAAGGTGACCCAGAGTTTTGGGTGGAAGTAGTAAAACCTGGCAGGATTCTATATGAATTGGAAGGGATTGAAAAAAGCGAGGCGACAGAAGCAATGAGGCGTGCTTCCAACAAGCTTCCTATCAGGACTAGATTTATATCCCGGGATAATAGGGAAATGCGATGAAAGCATCAGAGATTAGAGAATTAGCTCAGGAGGAACTTGAAAATAAAGAATCAGAATTAAAAGATAAGCTTTTTAAGTTAAAATTTCAGCATTCGCTGGGGCAGCTTGAAAATACTATGAAACTTAAACATATTAAGAAAGATATAGCCAGAATTAAGGTTGTTCTCAGAGAAAAAAATAGGGATGGGATTAAGAATGAGCAATAATTTAGGTGGAAAAACAACAAAGGTCGGTATTATAACTGGCAAAAAGATGAAAAAAACGGTTTCAGTTTTGGTCGAGCGTCGAGTTAGGCATCCTCTCTATAAAAAAATAGTCAAAAAAAAAAAGATATTCCTTGCACATGATGAATATGAGAAATGCAAACTTGGTGATAAAGTGAGAATTATTGCATCAAGGCCAATTAGTAAGCAAAAAAGATGGCGGGTTCAGGAAATAGTCGGCTTGTCTCCTACTGAGAATAAAAAGGATATCAAAGGAAGTTAGAATGATTCAATCAGAAACGATATTAAAGGTTGCTGATAACTCTGGTGCCCGGAAGATCCTATGTATAACCCCTTTAGGAGGTGGAGTGGGGAAAACTGCAACGATTGGAGATATTATCTCCGCTTCGGTCAAAGAGGCTGAACCGGAAAGTAAGATTTCTAAGGGAAGTGTAGTTAAAGCTGTTATTATTCGGGCTAAAAAAGAGATCCGGCGTAGGGATGGATCCTTTATCCGTTTTGATGATAATGCGGCTGTAATAATAGACAATCAGAAAGAACCGGTAGGAACTCGGGTATTCGGGCCAGTTGGACGAGAGCTAAGGGAAAGAAAATTTATGAAGATAGTCTCTCTAGCTCCGGAGGTTCTGTGATGAATAAGATGTTAGTTAGAAAAAATGACACTGTTATTGTTATCAGTGGAAAAGATAAAGGAAAGACTGGAAAAGTCTTGAAAGTTATTCCTGAGAAAAGGAAGATCATTATAGAAAAAATAAATTTTATTAAGGAATTCATCCGACGTGATCAGAGCAAAAACGTACAGGGCGGCATTATGGAGAAAGAAAGTCCTCTTCATGTTTCAAATGTAATGCTCTATTGTTCTGAATGTGCTCAAGGAGTCAGAGTGAAAAATATGGAATTGGAGGATGGTTCCAGGGTTCGAGTCTGTAAGAAATGTGATATTACTATCGAAAAATAATCGTAAGGAATATGGAATGAGTCGTCTAAAGGAAAATTATAAAAAGAAAATCATTCTTGAATTAAAAAAAGAGATGTCGATTAAAAACAAAATGGCTGTTCCTTCTCTGGAGAAGATTGTGGTTAATATTGGAGTGGGTGAAGCTATTCAAAACATCAAAGTCCTAGAGTCTGCAAAAAATGAAATAAGTTTGATTACAGGACAATTCCCGGGAATTGGTCGTGCCAAAAAATCAATTTCATCTTTCAAACTGCGGAAAGGCCAACCGATTGCTTGTTACACGACTTTACGTGGGACAAGAATGTATGAATTCTATGACCGGCTCGTCAATATTGTCCTTCCGCGAGTTAGGGATTTTAGAGGGCTTTCTCCCCGAGCTTTTGACGGGAATGGAAATTATACGATCGGTATTAAAGACCAGTTGGTTTTTCCGGAAATCGACTATACAAAAGTGAATAGAACACAAGGGATGAATATAACAATAGTAACCTCTGCGAGAAATGATAAAGACGCATTCTTCTTATTAAGAAAACTGGGGATGCCGTTTATAGAGGAGTAAAGGAAGGATAAAGTGGCTAAAAAATCATCTATAGCAAAATATTTAAAAACGCCTAAGTATAAAGACAGGCACAGCAATCGGTGCAGGAAATGTGGACGTGCCAAAGGATATATGCGAAAATTCGATATGTGCCGGCTTTGTTTTCGTGAACTTGCCCTTAAAGGCGAGATTCCCGGAATCACAAAATCATCCTGGTAAATTAAAAGAGAGAGGATAAGAATATGACCTTAACAGACCCTATTGCTGATATGCTTACAAGAATAAGAAATGCTATTACTGCCAAGAAAAAAGAAGTAAGTATGCCGTCTTCGAATTTGAAAGTCGAGATTGCAAAAACAATTAAAGATGAAGGCTATATTAGAAATTTTAAAGTTATAGGTGATAACCAGCAGAGGGTGTTAAATGTTTCTCTTAAGTATACGGAAGATAAAAAAAATGCTATATCCGGGATCCAAAGAATAAGCAAACCCGGCTGCCGTATTTATTGTAAGAGCGACTCAATTCCAAAGGTGTTGGATGGTTTGGGGATAGTGATTATTTCGACTTCAAAAGGAATCGCTACAGGAAAAAAATGCGAAGAGCTCTGAACCGGAGGCGAGGTTCTCTGCAAGGTCTGGTAAATTTAATAGGAGAGGAAATCGAGCCATGTCAAGAGTAGGAAAAAAACCAGTTATAATTCCTGAGGGAGTTAAGGTTAATATACTTATGGAAAAAATAGAGATGAAAGGGCCTAAGGGGAAATTGTTTTCCCCTTTATTTCCGGATATAACAGCTGAATTGAAAGATAATCATCTGATTATAAAAAGGAAAAGTGATGCTGGTAATCTTCCTGCTACACATGGATTAGCCAGAGCATTGGCAGCAAATGCTGTGCAGGGAGTGTTTGCGGGATTTGTTAATCAACTTGAAATTGTTGGTGTAGGGTATATAGCTAACCTAAAAAAAGGAAAACTGGAATTGAATCTTGGCTTCTCAAAACCCGTTGTTTATGATATTCCGGATGATATAGAAATTGAAATGGAAAAACAGACTTTGATAACAGTAAAAGGTATAAGTAAACAAAGAGTCGGGCAGGAGGCACATAAAATCCGAAGCTTCCGTAAGCCTGATGTTTATAAACTTAAAGGCATCCGTTATGTTGGAGAACAGCTGATTAAAAAAGAACGAAGGGCGGTGGTGACCGGTGTATAAAACGAATGTAGAATTAAAGAAAAAGGCTAGAGCAAGGATTCGGAGGAGAATTCGCAAAAAGATAAGCGGTACTTCAGATAAACCGAGAGTCATTGTGAATCGGAGCAATCGATATCTCTATATTCAGGTAATTGACGATACTTCAGGGACGGTCCTGGCATCAGCTTCAACCCTAGAAAAAGATTTTAAAGAAAAGAATAAAGCTACCAAGAATAAGAAAGCTTCAGAAGCTCTAGGCAAATTGGCGGCTCAAAGGATAAAAAAGAAAAAAATTAAGACTATTGTATTTGATAGAGGAGCTTATCCTTATCATGGGCGCATAAAGATTCTGGCTGATGCAATGAGAAAAGAGGGACTCAAGTTT
>JAUWTR010000005.1 GCA_030614645.1 Candidatus Aminicenantota bacterium | reverse complement strand
GAAAAAGTTTTTTATAACCCAGCTCAAACGTGCCTCTTATTCGCCCTAAAAGCGGAAAACGTAAACCTGTAGATGCCTGGTATGAGAAGGAGTTTCTATCCTGTGAAGCCAGGTTTTCGAACTTATAATCAGTATACCCCCCTCTTAAAAAAAAGAAACTGTTTGGAAAAATCTGATAATAAAACTCACCGCTTATTATCTGCTCTCTCCGGTTTAATATTTCGGAAATAGGAATATCCTGTCCCGGTAAAGTATAATCTTCAAACACCATATTTCCTGACGAAGCAGTAACTCCCAAAGAGGTCGCGCGCTGGGTCTCATAAAAAAAACTACCGCTGTACTCTTTGCGCACTACATTAACCCGGGCATCAAATTCACTATGAGACCTGCGCCTAAGATTGCTACCGCTGTATCTGCCGGACAGTACAAACCGGCGAAAAAGCAGAAGCTTAAACTCCGGTAAAAAAATATTGTTCCACCTCCGCTCCCTACTCTGTTCCATATAATATACATATGAGGGGGTTTCGCTTAAGGAAAGGATCAGATAATCCCGTACAAGGACATTGACCCTGACAGGCAGCGAAAAAGTAGCTGTATAGTCTGTAACCGGTTCATCCCCTTCTCTCTGGTAATAGACATTCCCATCATATCCCACATCACTCAGCATAAAAGCCGGGTCGATCCTGAAAGGGCCGATTCTAAACAGCTCGCTTTCTATAATCGCCTGTAGCTCCCGGCTAAAGGTAATATAACTCTGCGCCTGTACATATCGCGGAAAAATAAGAAGTACCAGTAAAAAAATCAAGCCCTCGAATAATTTAAAGCTTATCTTTTTCATCAGCAAAATTATTCAGTATCTTACACTGATTCCCGTAGGAATGCAATAATCCCTAACCCCACTTTCTCACCCTACTTTCTATTTATTATCCGCTCTGTTTCCTGAGCGATCCTCTTTTCTTCATTTGTAGGTATTACTAGGATCTTTACTTTTCCCCCGGAAATATTTATCTCCCGTATATCTCTGCACTGCTGCTCATTCTTCTCTTTATCGATAGATATTCCCAGCTCTTCCAGGTCTGAGCAACAAAGACTGCGGATAAAAGGTGAGTTTTCTCCGACACCTGCGGTAAAAATCATTGCATCCAACCTTCCCAGGGCAGCATAATAAGCTCCGATATATTTTTTGATCCTATAAGCATAGACTCCAAGAGCTGTTTGGCTTCTTTTATCACCAGCTTCCGCCCTTTCTTCGACCTCCCGCATGTCATTAATACCGCACAGCCCCTTCATACCGCTTTCCTTATTTAAAAGCCGGTCTATGTCTTTAAGCGACATATTCAGATTGTCTGCTAAAAAAAAAGGAAGCGCAGGGTCGATATCACCTGACCTGGTTCCCATTACCAGACCCTCAAGCGGAGTAAGCCCCATTGTAGTATCTACACACTTGCCGTTTTTGACTGCCGCCATACTGGCGCCATTGCCAAGATGGACAGTTATCAGGTTAAGCTTAGTATACATTTTTTTCAGATACTCAGCAGCAGTCTCTGCCACAAAAGCATGGCTTGTGCCGTGAAAACCATAACGCCGCACCCGGTTTTTGGTGTACAACTTATAAGGAAGCGCATAAAGATATGCCTTAGGTGGAATCGACTGGTGAAAAGCTGTATCAAAGACGGCAACCTGGGGAGCATCGGGAAAGATCGACTGCGCCACTTCTATTCCTTTCAAGTTTGGAGGATTATGCAGCGGAGCCAGAGGGATGTTCTCCTTTATCGCCCTTATCACAAGTTCATCGATCACAGTGGAGGACTTGAAGGACTCTCCCCCATGAACCACCCGGTGGCCGACAGCTGTGATCTCAGATTTATTCTTAATAACTCCCCACTCAGGGTCAACCAATAGCTCAACTATCCTTTTCAGGCCTTCAGCGTGGTCAGGAATTTTTTTATTTTCAACTTTTTTGCGGGCATCCCCATTATTATTAACAATATTATGCGTAAGAACGCTGGTATCCTCAGCGATTTTTTCAGCCAGTCCGGTGACTAAAGCTTTTTTCCTGTTCATATCAAAGAGCTGATACTTAATAGAAGAACTTCCTGTATTTATGACTAAAATCTTCATAAGCGATTATCCTTTATCCACCTGGCACTGAATTGCAGTTATAGCAACAGTATTTACAATATCCGGGACTGTACATCCACGGCTTAAATCATTGACAGGACGGTTAAGCCCCTGAAGTACAGGTCCGATAGCTACGGCATTAGCTGATCTCTGGACAGCTTTATAAGTATTATTCCCAGTGTTTAGATCAGGGAAAATATAGACAGTAGCTCTACCGGCAACTTCACTGTCAGGCAGCATTGTCTTAGCAACTTCCGGATCAAAAGCAGCATCATATTGAAGCGGACCTTCAAGCTTTAAGTCTGGATAGGATTTTTCTGCAATCTCCTTTGCGATCCGGGTAGCTTCGCGTACTTTCTCTACGATCTCGCCTTTACCGGACTCCCCGGTCGAATAAGACAGCATAGCCACTCGCGGTTCTATGCCAAAAGTCTTTGCTGTATGAGCTGAACTAATAGCTATCTCTGCCAGCTGCCTCGCATCAGGCTCTGGATTTACAGCACAGTCTCCATAGACAAGCACCCTGTCAGCCAAGCACATAAAAAACACACTTGAAATGGTTTTGAAACCCGGTTTGGTTTTGACAAACTCAAATGAGGGCCTAAGAGTGTTGCGGGTGGTGTGGATTGAGCCTGAAACCATACCATCAGCCTGCCCCTTATACACCATCATGGTGCCAAAATAGCTGGGATCTTCCATAATATCCCGGGCATTTTCCAATGTGATTCCCTTTTGCTTCCTTAGTTCATAATAAGTCCTGGCATATTCATCAAACAAGTCGGAGTTTTGCACCTCAATTATTTTGATTCCATTCATCTGCAGCCCTAATTGACATATCTTGTTCTTGATCTTATTTTCAGAGCCTAATAAGGTCAAATCAACAACTTCACGGCGGGTTAGAATTTCAACAGCCTGCAAAATCCTTTCTTCATCTCCTTCCGGAAGGACAATATGTTGTTTGGGAAAACGGGCACGTTGGAGAAGCTGGTATTCAAACATCTTTGGTGTGACCACAGAGATTTTTGTCTGCACAATTTTTTCCCGCAACTCATCCCTGTTTGTATTCTTCTCAAAGACCTCTAAAGCCTGAGTCAATTTCCTGGTGTTGTCTGGAGAAATAACAGCATGCACATTATCCACTTCCCGGGCAGCTTCAAAAGTATTTTCCTTTACACTAAGAATGGGGACAATATTTGAAAAACCCTCGATCAATTTCCTGATGGGTTCCTCCGGCAGCAATCCCCCGGTTAGTATTAGCCCGGCAATGGTAGGCATGGAAGTGGAAGAAAGCGCAGAAAGACAGGCAACAATTATATCGGCCCGGTCTCCCGGAGTGATGACGAGGTCGCCGTTTTCAATTCTACTCAGACAATTCCGCAACTGCATGGCTGCCACCCCGAAGTTTTCAACATGACGGTTCAACAGGTTCTCACCGTAAAGGACCTTGGCATTTAAGCTGCGGGCAATTTCACCAACAGTAGGATTAGCCAGCATCTTCACATCCGGAAAAGCATAGACTAACTGATCCGCAGTCAACCCTGTCTCTTTCATCTCCTTGACGATCCTGCCGCCCCGGTCAGTTCGATTGACAATGGTGCAGACCACATTACATCCCTTCTCACCCAGGGATTCAAGAGACATTTCAATTGCTTGAATGGTCTCTTTAGCAGTTCTGTTAAAGCCGTTGGCAACCAGCAATACAGGGCAGCCCAGGTTATTGGCTATATCCGCATTGATATCGAATTCAAAAGCTGAAGTAGAACCGGAAAAATCAGTGCCCTCGCACAGGACAAAATCGCATTTCTGTTCCAATTCATTATATTTTTCCACGATTCCTTCTAAAAGTTCTTGGTATTTCCCCTGGGATATAAGACTGCCGGCTTCCGCTCGAGTATAGCCATACATCTTTTCATAGGGAATATCCAACTTGTAGTACTCTGAGATCAGATTCAGGTCATGGTCTTTTATAAAACCTGCTGAATCGACATTGATAAGTGGTCGGAAAAATGCCACCTTATCCAGATTTCTAAGGAGCATTTCCATAAGCCCAAGAGAAATGAGTGATTTTCCGCTTTTTGATTCCGTAGCAGTAACATAGAGATTTTCTGCCATAATGATTTCTCCTTATTTCATTATCCCCAGATGCTTCAGATGTTTCAGATGTTTATCCGATTATACTCTCTTTTATTTTATCGTAATTATTAAGTCGATGTATGGAAATATTTTGATATATTATTAATGCTATTATATACCATAAGAGCCGCTATATTTCAATCAAAAATTCAAGAAGGGGATTATTTATTAATTTTAAATACCCAGGCGTATTGACAGGGAGTTTTTGCCGGGTCAACAGGCGGAGGTTCGATCAAAATTCCATCCTTTAGGAGCTTCCATTTGACCTCTCCTGTGTAACCAAGTAGAGAAACGCTGGTCCCTTTCTGTGCTTTTACTCCAGTAATCTTAAAAGCTGCCTGCGGCCAAGTTGTATTTAGAACATAAAGGTTATTCTTTTTGCAGGCTAAATACTATTTTCTAATTTCTATATATCAACTTATTTCTTTTTTACTACTATTTCTACTCTTCTATTTTTCTGTCGTCCTTCCGGGTTGTCAGAACCGTCAGGGTTTGTATTGGGTTCTATAGGTTTGGACTCACCATAACCTGAAGTCTCAATTATTTTCGGATCCACTTCTGAATTCTCTCTCAACCAATTTTTTACTGAGTCCGCCCTTTTTTCAGACAACTGCTGGTTATAATCATCTGCTCCTTTAGAGTCGGTATGGCCTGAGATCTTTACTTTAGGGCTTTCACTGGCATTGATAACCTCAGCAACATTTTTGAGGGCTTCTTCTGCTTCAGGGCGGATATCCCATTTATCAAAATCAAAAAGGACATCTCCAGAAAGCTCGATCTGAAATTCAGTTTCAGTCTCTTTTGCACTCAGATCTTTTAAGGCAGATTCGATCTTTTCAATTTTTGCTTCTATTCCACGAATGACCCCTAAAATTTCAATCATGCGAAAGTCGATCTTAACCTTGTGAGAATTGATTTTCTTTGCGCCTCTTTCAGGCCCAAGCTTTTTAAGCGCTGCAATAGCCTTTTCATGCGCATCTGCAGGGATCATTATTTCATCCACTTCTGTCTGGAGAGGGAAAACAAAGCTAATCAAAAACAAAAACAAGAAAATTAATTTTAAATTCTTCATATGGAATACTCTATTTTTACAGCTCTACCTCTTCAAAGGGGAATACACCTGGTATAGATAGGGAAATTGTCTCCGGGCTGTTTTCTGGAGCTGGGAACTTCATCCAAATACCTTTGCTCTTAGAGGGCTCTACATTAAATTCAAAATATCCTCCCTTATGGTCACCCTCTTTTGGGCCTGCGATATACTGTCCGTCAGAATCTTTAAGTACAAAGTACTTCTTCTGATTGGTCTCATCCATGATATAACAACTTTCAAAGTAAGCACTTACTTTCTGCCTCTCTTCCCCTTCCTTTCTAAATTTAAGTTTTACTGTTAGGATATTGTTTCTTACTTTAACACTTAATAAATCAACCTCAACTCCGTCCCAGAGGCTGCTTTCCTGGGTCTGAATGACTTCTACAGCAAAAATAAGACCTGCAGCAAAGATAATAACAACCACTGAAACAAAACACGCTTTTTTTAATGGATTAAACATAAAAGCCTCCTTTAATCAAACTTTTCACTTACTTTGTTTCCCCACCCTGTTAAATTTATATCATATATTAAGCAGGAAAGACAATAAAGGAAGGAAAGAAGAAACAGCAGTGAGGGGTCAAGTCTTCATATTCCACATTAGCATATTCTTATTAGTTTCTTGGAAGCTAATGTGGAATATGAAGACTTGATCCCTCGCAGGTATAACTTTTTACATTTTAGTTCAATCCCCCTCGATTAGTGTTTAAACGTCAATTGAATTTGCTTTGAACTTTACGTATAGCTGTGATATAAACAATAATAATGAATATCGTTCATCTTTCATTTAGGAGAAAAAAATGAAAAAACTATTACTTCTATGTCTTATCTGTACGGGATTGATATTTTACGGGTGCAACACCGGTAATCAGAACAGCCAGGGAGAATTGATAGCTGATTCTGCCTCAGCTGAGGTTTCATCTCCCTCTATTACCAAGCAAGTAGAAATTTTCGGCCTTCATATCTATGCCACCGACTCAGTTCCCGATGAAATTCTGCTCCATGCCGCCAATAAAATGGCAGAGTATTTGGACAATGACGAAGACGGCAAGCCTGACAATCAGAAGATCATGGACGTCCTCTTAGAGGAAAAAATGGCCGTAGTCATGACAGGGACATATGCTGAATTCGAATCCATGGACAGAAACAGTCTTCCGGAGGGCTCTGCCCAGGACCTTTATGCTGATGAGACCCATCCCAATGGAGCCTCCGAAGGAATATTCGATGCCTCTCTGGAAGAAATCCTTCATCCTATAACTAGCATTGGCTGGGCAAAGGCTTACCCTGAAGTTTTCGGTTTGACAGCAGAAAGTAAGCTGGCAAAAATAATGGATAAAGCGCGCGGCGGTCATTTTGAGGAAGTCCCAGAAACTTACCCGGGAGGCGCTTGGTACACATATTATGACAAGACCTGCAGGTACGAATGCCAGCTGGTAGAATACACCTACTGGGCTCTTACCTCCATCTTAGGAGGGCAGGATTTCCCTGGACGTCTTGAGGAAATTCAGCAAGAATGGCGATTCACCACTAGAGAAAAAGTCCAGACTGGAGACCCGGATATCTATGCCCTGCTTACCGATCCCCAGTATAACTTACCCACAGTGCTTCCAGATGGAAAATACAGCGCTAAAACTTTTGAGGTGGAAAAATACCCGCCAAAGTAATACGATTATAATTACCCCACATCTCTCTTTTTCAGTTTATATTTCTATTCATCTGGCAGGGCTTTTTTGCCAATGCCCTGGAAAAAGCAGGATTTAAATACACCCCTTTTGGCGATACACCAAAAGACGAAGAAATCATCAGTTTCCATTTACTATTTACCATTTTATTTGTATTATTTATCAGATAAAGGAGGTGCATATGTCTCAAATAAAAAAAATACTATTGGTTTCTCTAATGGTTCTTTTTATTACTTATACTGTAACTGCTGACAGAAGAGCACAGCTATCCAATCTCGCCCAAGGGCTGGAACAGCAAGCTACCCGACTGGCACAAAGCAATTATGAACACTTCAAAGGATGGAACCAGACAATATCTGATCAGGAACAGGCTGTGCTTTTTGAATCTGAAGCTTTTGCCTCTTCCTGCCGGCTTTTTCTCAAACTGACTTCAGAACAATCAGGCTATTTCAGGTCAGGCTATTTAAGGACCAGTCTTTTTAATGCCTTTATTTTTTTGACCAATGCATTTGACGAATTAAACAAAGAAATGCAAAAGGCTGGGGTCATGCCATATGAGATGAGAGATATAAAGAGAACTCTTGAGCGCATGGATTATGAGTTCTCATACTGGCCTGCTCCTGACAACTTGGCTTACCTGCATCAAAAATATGTAAAAGCTAGAAACGCATCCGTCTATATGATAGAAAGAAAAGGGCCGGGCAAATACATACTTCATGCTTTTAAAAACCTGGAGAGCATTTTCCGCTTTAATTATGACCTAAACAGAGGAAAAGATCCCTGGAAATACCTGGATGAAGTCCCATATGATACACTCAACAAAATGGAAGAAGGCCCCATGATAGACCGTTCTTTTGAAGGACTACTTGTTATTGAAAACAGCACCCGGCCTAACCGTTCGGTTTATCTTATTGAAAGAGGAAAAAAACGCGGCATAACTTCACCAAGGGTTCTGGAACGTTATGGGGGATGGAGCAAAGTATTTGAAATACCAGCGGAAATCATTGCCGCTTATCAGGAAGGAGAGCCAATCAGGTAAAACCAGATGTAAGCCAGTAAAACAGGTTTTTCCTGCTTTTTCTGATTTTAATAAGGAGTATTTCTCATGACAGAAAAGAAAAAAATGCGGAGACGGGAATTTTTAAAGGCCACAGGTCTTGCTGGCCTAACACTTCCTGCTGTAAAAATCGTAAGCCGGGCAAATAACACAGAATTTTTATCATCCCGGGAACAATATGGCAGTTTCCTGGTAAAACGAAATTCCATAGGTAATCCTGTTTACAGGGTGGATACATCCAGGTACAAACGCTTTGTGGAAAAAGATACCATGTTCAGCCGTTCGCACTGGGACCAGAAAACCATAGACATGGAAAAGCAATACCAGGGAACCGAACTTCAGCGGATTAAAAACAAAGATCCGGGCTATTCCCTGCTTGATTATTCCTTTAATCATGCATCATGGACTGGAGACAACAACAGCTTCTACAAGTGGACCTCAAGCAGAAGCTGGCCGGGAAAGGCACTTTATGATCTACCTGCCTGGAAGCCGGACGATCTTCCCCCTAGGGAAGTAACGGATATCATAAAAAAAGCCGCTCTTTTCTACGGCGCCTCTATGGTGGGAGTAGCCAAATTGGATGAACGCTGGGTTTACTCAAAAGCTTTTTATCGAAGACAGGAGCGGAAGGACCAACAAGGCCCGGTCGAAGCCGACATTTTTATTAAAGATGCAGATGAACCGGTTAAACTGAGTGAAAATAACCAGGTCATTATCCCGGAATCCTGTAAATACGTGATCGCTATGGTACTGGAAATGGACATAGATGCATCTGATGCCGCTCCTACATGTATCGCCGCTGCTGCAACCGGAAACGGATATTCCCGCATGGCCGTAACAGCCGGAACCCTAGCTCAATTTATACGGGGCCTCGGATACATGGCCTTACCGCAGGGAAACGACACATCACTCAGCATACCTATCGCTGTAGACGCAGGACTGGGAGAACTTGGACGCAACGGCCTCCTAATAACACCCAAATTCGGCTCTAGAGTCCGCATATGCAAAGTATTTACGGATATGCCCCTCATCCCGGATAGTCCAATCAGTTTCGGGGCTACTGAATTCTGTGAAATATGTGGGAAATGCACAAAACACTGCCCCAGCGGCTCTATCATGGAAGGCCCTCGCACATATGAACAACGAATTTTTTCTAACAACCCCGGAGTTTATAAGTGGCCCATCGACCCCTTCAAATGTTATCAGTACTGGCAGGAAAACGGGACAGACTGCAACACCTGTATTTATGTCTGCCCATATAACAAACCGGAATCCTGGCTGCACGATGCAGCACGCAGCTTAATCGGCTTTAAATCAAGCTCGCTCAATAAAATTGTTCTGGAACTAGACAATGCCTGTGGATATGGGGAAGAAAAAAATCCCTCAAAATACTGGAAAAAGAACTGAGCCCGCATTATTAAAATAACTACGAATAACTTTACTTACTATTAATTACTCTGTTTTTTCTGCTTTTCCTATATATCCTAGTGTTCCTGTTTTTTCTGCTTCTTCGCTGGGTAATTCGTTAGATACTTCAATAAAATGCTCGACTACTTCTGGATCAAACTGCTTGCCGGATAAGCTTACAATTTCTTTAACAGAAAAATTATGCGACATTCCCTTCCGGTAAGGCCGGTCTGAAGTCATAGAGTCATAAGTATCAGCAAGTGCCATGATCCGAGCACTCACAGGAATCTCATGGCTCTTTAATCCATCAGGATACCCTGTCCCATCATAACGTTCATGATGAGCACGGACGATTCTAGAGACTTCTATTAATTCTACTACTGGCTTTAAGATACTCTCACCTCTAGCAGGATGCTCTTTTATTACGGTATATTCCTCATCCGTCAGACTGTTGCCCTTGTTCAAAATGCTTTCCGGAATCGCGATCTTACCAACATCATGCAGCAGCGAAGCAAGTTCGAGGTTTTTTAATTCTTTCTTATTAAAATCCATTTTTTCAGCTATTTTAAGTGATAGATCTGTAACCCGGGCCGAATGATGACGGGTATATTCATCCTTCGCATCAATTGCTGAGACCAAAGATTTTATCATTGACACAAAAAGAGACTGCTGCCTTTCGATCAGGTCCTTTTTATACATCTTTAAATTCTGGTTGGCCAGGCTTAACTCAGACTCAGCCTGTCTTATCCGCAAAAGCGATCGAATCCTGGCTTTTAATTCGGTAGAATCAAATGGTTTGGCGATATAATCATCAGCTCCAGACTCAATACCCTGGGCCATCATCTCCGAACCTGCCCGAGCTGTCACCAGGAGCACTGGAATATGCTTCATCCACTCATCGCTTTTGACTTTCCTGCAAAAAGCATGGCCATCCATACCAGGCATCATTACATCACACAAGACAAGATCCGGTTTCTTTTCCCGCATAACCTTTATCCCTTCTTCAGCAGACAATTTAAGCTCAAGAGCATATTCATCCTGGAGCAATATTTTCATCAGTTTTAGCACTTCAGGATTATCATCAATAGCCAAAATGAGATGCTCATGGCTTTTATCCACCTCAACAGTACTTTCGTCAACATCTACTCTTTCCACGTCAACTAACTGCAGGTTGCGAAAGTCTGAAACAACATCCTGCACCTTTAAATCCTCCTCATCAGTTGCTCGTTTCTTAAATGTGCCAGGGCGGTCTTTGATCCTGCGGTCAAGAATTGAAGCCGGGTAATGCTTGTCTCCTTTTTTCAGATCAACAATGAATTTTGCGCCTTTTCCTTGTCTGCTCTCAGCATGGACTTTGCCCCCATGAACCTTAACGATCTCATTGACGAGAGAAAGGCCGATACCGGTTCCCTCATGGGATCGTGATAAAGAACCATCGACCTGGGAAAAACGGTCGAATATGGTCTTGAGCATATCTTTAGGGATTCCCCTGCCTGTATCTTCAACAATCAGGGCTATTTTGCTTTTATCCTCTTCAATAAAAACCGTTATCCTCCCGTTTTCCGGTGTAAATTTTATTGCATTTGAAAGCAGGTTTAAAACGACTTTTTCAAACTGATCAGGATCGACCGACATCTTCAGCTTTTGGGAAGGATGCTGAAAATAAAGCTTGATATCTTTGTTATCTGCCAGAGGTTTGACCGACGCAAGCAAAGAATTGATGTATTCAACAAAATCTATTGTTTTAATTTTAAGCCGCATTTTCCCTTCTTCTAACTTACTCAGGTCCAGTAAATTGTTTATTAGTTTTAACAGCTTAAAACCATTCCGTTTTATTGTTGATAGTGTTTTTTTGTTTTTAACTGAAATTTTCCCCATCTGGCCAGCTATCAAAGGGTCCAGAGGGGCCATCATAAGAGTAAGAGGAGTTCTCAACTCATGATTGACATTGGCAAAAAACTGAGTTTTTAGTTCATCCAAAGTTTTTAGCTTGGCGTTCGACTCCTGGAGCCGAGCTGATGTTTCTTCGAGCTGAGTGCGGCTGTTAAGCTCACGACGACGGATGCTGTCCATTATGTATGAGCCAAAAATGCCAATGATTACAATAGAAGATAGAAAAAAGAAGTTGGTGAAAATATCGCGCCATCCTAAGTTTCCGCTTTGCATATTGATTAAGCCTGGAATGGTATAGCTCGCCCAGATCATGATATAAAGGATTGTGGTTATCCGGAAAACGAGAGGGACAACAACGACCATTCCCATGATGATGAGGTACAACCCTTGAACATACATCGTCACAAATCCACCCAGGATCTGGATCATGATAGCAATACCTGCTACATCAAATATGGTCAAGGCAATTGCAAGCTTTACATAACCGTGATTCGTATGGACACGGCTTATCAGGAAGAAAAGAACGACATGGGCGAATAAAACTATCAGTCGAATAATAAGAAGTAACTGGAAAAACTTGGCAGCGTAGATTGCATCCAAAACCAGGAAGCTGAGATAGAGGATTGCACTTAGAATGATGATGATCCTCGTTCTTCTTTTTAGATCATATTCGTCATAAAGCCGTTCTTCAAATGCAAGGTCTTTTCTAGCCATTTGTTTTCCTCACCTTTGCTACGATAATATAGCCTTGCGGAGGATCCCCGAAGGTTGGAATGGTCCGGATGCTTTCCCATCCCGACTCTTCCAGCAAACCGCTGAGCTTTTCCGGATCGAAGAAATCAAAAGTCCCTGCCTCCTCGAGGTCCACCAGAGCTTGGGCGTCGTTAAGAAAGGACCGCATGGATTCGAGGATCCGCGGCTTGGGCCACTTCGTAGAAAACTCTTCAGCTGGCATAACCTCGATTTTGTCTAAGAGCTTTGTGAACAGGCCCGAGGAGTCCGTGTCAGGACGCATACTTGAAAGTACAAGTAGGCCTCCAGGCTTGAGGATCCGTTTGACCTCAAAAAGGGTTTCGACGGGATTGAAGATATAGGAGAGAACAAGACTCATCAGTATTTTATTATAAAAACCCGGCTTGACCGGAAGATGGAGATTTGCTTCCAGCTCTCCTGGAAAGGCGAGCTTTCGAAAAGAGGGTTTCTCTTCTACAAGTCCCCTTATATACCTGACAACCTGGTTGAAGTCAACAATGGTTTGGTATTCGTACAGGTCAAACTGATCCTTCAACCAGTCGTCAAGGGCTGGATTGATGGCCTGCCCTCTGAGAATACGATGGAGTCGAGGGGAATAGGAATCCTGGATCTTAATGGCACTCTCAAGGTTCAAATTTTCAATCTTATCGGCCAGCTCTCTGAAGCTTGCGGTCTCTCCATTCAGAAAACGCTCCACAGGAAGGAATCGGCTCAGCTCAAAATCAAGGCACATAAGATCAAACTGCATGTGTTTCTGCATGATTCTGGAACGGGAAGCGAGCTTCTCGGAGGCCTTTTTCAGGGCCTCGGGAATCAGGTCAGCAATAGTGATGTGAGCTGGGAGTGACTGTCCATTCTCTAAAAAATGCTCAGCGAAAATTCCCGTTCCGCCGCCTAAGTCAAGCAGCCGGTCTTCGGGCCTAAGTTCTAAGGCCTGCAACTGGTCATGCATAAATTTTTGGTAATCATCTGACATGCCCATGATATCAAAACCCATGAAGTCTTTTTCACCCACCAAATAACGCTGCCAGTAGTCCCTCCGATTTCTGAGATTTCGGGATGGGAGCCTGTCCTGTTCAGCTCGGCGCATGATTTCCATATTCTTTTTATTGGGGAGGGATGGTTGAATCATTCCCTGGTAAAGGTGCCGGTGGACTAGGGAGGTGACTGTGCCGAACAAGCGGAGAGCCTCATCAGAAGTCCTGGCGTTGTGCCCGATCGATACGGAAATGACCTCGCGAGGGGCGCTGGCATGAACGCTCATGATGTCCCGAATGAATTCCGGCCTTATCCATTTGTCGTGCTCGCCATAAATCCAAGTGATTGGGATATCATAATGGCGAATGTCCTCCCTAGCTTGATCGATGGTCGCTACAGCATTGGCGACGACATCAGACGCATATGATTCACAACTGATGAGATTGCCCAAAATCGGTCTTACCCCTAGATTGATGCCAAGCTGGTATTGCTCGAGCAAGTCCAGACCGCAGTTGATTCGGCTCATCAGATCCCGAAATTCCAATGTTCCCATGCAGGAAATCCAGTAGTTTATCCTTCGGCGATAAGTTTCATCCCGCAATACCACGCGTGCTTCCAAAGCGGACAAAGAAAAACTGATGAGGATGACAGAGCTTGCCTTGAGTTTCGGATTGAGATACAACCAATCCAGCACAGCTTTGATATCATCGGCACCCTGGCTAGTGCTGGCATTAAGCATCTCAAAGGGTGGCTCGCTGGCTCCCGGATCTTTGTAGCTTTCTCCTTTTCTCCGGATGCCGTCATAACGGATGACAGCTATGGGTTTTCCCAAGAGGAAAAAATTCTCAATGAGCGTCAAGGCCAGGCAAAATAGCGTTTCCTTGGTCTTTCCGAAAGCTGGAGGGATAAGAACAACCGGAACCGGTTTTCCATCCAATGGTAATGAGGAGTTCAAAAGGCCGACAATCTCTTCTCCACGCTGGTTTTCCAGCCGGATGATCTCGGGAGCTCTGCTGGACAATTTGTTCAGGCCTACGGTTCGCCTCATCACAGGCTTGGTTTTCTCTTCGTCCGAATGCTCTTCAACAGAATGACTAGGGTCGATTTCCGGAGCCTGTACAGCTTGGATGCCCATCCGGCCAATACCGAACTGGATACCGTATTTCACCTGCCTAGATGGTTTATCTCCATTCCATAATACATAACGGACCTCTCCCTTCTCTTCCCAGAGGATATTGTCACCCTCAAGAATACAAATCTTCTCGAGAGGTGTGCCTTTTAGCATCACAGGGGTTTCCCGATCAGTAATAAAGCTTGCCCCGCTGGGGGTTATATCAGTAATTCTGCCTTTGATACTTTTGTTAAAGGGTGCTGGGAGAGGGATCTCTATACAGACGTCCCCTAAGTGGTTAATTCTTTTCTCGTTTCGTTTTTCTGAGTAGAACATGACCCGCGGAAAAAGACAGTCCATCAGCTTCCCATCCGCGGAGAGTCGATAGACCATGGTTTCGAAATTGTAAGTGGCATAGCCAAGTTGAAATGAAACAAAAATGAGGTCGGAAGTTTTAAACTTGATGTTTAGCCCATCTCCTTTGAGTACACAGCAGAAAGAAGGCATAATTCCGGCAAAGGAAAGATTCTCAGCCGTTTGCGTCTGAGCCCTTATGGTCGCAATCTCTACCTTGGACTTCAGGGCTTTCTGGAGTAAGGATTCGATCTTTAGGGTGTCGTTGAAAAGGATCATTTCATCCGTCTTCAGGAAAGGATACCGCTCCTTGAGCTTGTTTAGGTCACGCATAGTGACATGATCGGAAAAGGATTGTATAAGGGCCACCCGGCTCTTATCATCAAGTGTAAGGAACGCTAGGCCAACTCCGCCCTGATCGGTATCGGTGCGGACAATTCGGCCCGAAAGGGGGTATTCCTTCCCATCAGGGAGAGCGATTTTGAAGGGAAGAATCACGCCATGGGGATAAAGAGAATGAGTTCGCAGGAACATGCCGCTCTCGCTGATATTGACGAGCTCCATTTCCGTGTTTGACTCTCCATCGATCTGAATCAGGGTCGCCTTTTCAATACTGACTCGCATCCCTGCCCGTTTTTCCTTCGATTGTCTGGCGAGTAGGTAAGCAATCTTGTTTTTTAAGTTCTCAGGGGCCACCGGTTTTTTCATGAGAGCGTCGATCCGGCCGTTTTTCGCTGTATCAAGAATAGGTT
>JAUWTR010000230.1 GCA_030614645.1 Candidatus Aminicenantota bacterium | reverse complement strand
TAATGCACGCCGCTCAACGGATGAATGGAACAAACCGGCCGTATCTTTCTCTCTACACCAGGACGCTGCAAGACGATTTGCGAAAATGACCGGAGAAAACATTGGAGAACCGCTATGTATTATTCTGGACAAAGAGTTAATGGAAGTAGCCAATATTGGAGAAAGGATCCCACCTCCGGGAGATACAATCATTCACGGACGTTTCACAGATCAAGTAGCCGAAGACCTTGCCCTGGTGCTTAGAGCAGGAGCTCTACCGGCCAGCATCAAATATCTGGAAGACAGGACCATCGGACCTTCCCTGGGAGCAGATTCGATCCGAAGAGGCCTGACTTCCATAATTATCGCCCTTATCCTGATTTTAGTCTTTATGGGATTTTATTATAAATTAGCAGGATTTAATGCCATCGTAGCTCTTATTCTCAATATCCTTATCCTGATGGGGGCACTGGCATATTTTAAAGCCAGCCTTACATTACCGGGTATAGCCGGGATCATTCTGACAATAGGTATGGCGGTAGATGCCAATGTCCTGGTCTTTGAACGTATCAGGGAAGAACTGGCGCAGGGCAAGAGTGTACTCAGTTCTATTTCCTCTGGTTTCTCCCGCGCTTTCAGAACGATCCTGGATGCCAATATAACTACGATCATTGCCGCTATTTTCCTGTTCCAGTTCGGAACCGGTCCTATCCGGGGATTTGCAATTACTTTAATTATAGGAATAAGTGCCAGCATGTTTACAGCAGTATTTGTATCCCGGCTGATATTTGATTTAACCGTGTCAAAGAAAAAAAAGAAGTTGAGTATATAAAATGCAGTTTTTAAAAAAGACCAACATCGATTTTATGAAATATAAATTCGCAGCCCTTGCCCTCTCTGGTGTTCTCATCACAATCGGAATAATCAATATGACAGTAGGAAAAGGCATCAATTACGGAATCGATTTTGCAGGGGGTACAATGGTAAGGCTGATATTTGCCAATGAAGTCCCCATATCCGATGTCAGAGGAGCTCTCAGAGATGCCGGGATTGAGAACAATAAGATCCAAAAACTGGGAGATACAGGACGGGAATTTATCATTAGGACCATGCAGGATATAGAGCTAAGTGAACAGGGCATGGAATCCCATGAGGTCATAGGAAGAATGGTAGTCGATTCACTCCGGGGAGAAGATGAAAAAAGAGCATTGGAAGAAGGCACTCCCGACTTAAATAGTATAGCTCAAACCAACTTGGCCGTTCTTTTAGAAACTCCGTTTCCGGAAAAAGGAGCGGATATAGCAGAAAAAATCATAAACTTCAGAAACCACCCCGATCAAATGGGGATAATTCTAGATTACTCTCAGCTTGAAACAATAGAAGGAATAAATATTGAAGTTATTAATTATCTCAAAAAAAATACCTTTCTTAGCCGCTTATCCGTTTTAAGCAAAGAGTCTGTCGGCCCCCAGGTCGGGGAAGACCTGAGAAGAAAAGCCACCCAGGCAACTATCTGGGCGCTTATCGGCATGCTCATATACATAGGGATCCGCTTCAAGTATGCTTATGGAGTAGCTGCTATCTTGACCCTGGCTCATGACGTACTTGTAACTCTGGGCATCTTTTCATTAACAAACAGAGAAATCAATCTCCCGGTTATAGCAGCGATTATGACACTTGTAGGATATTCCCTAAATGATACCATTGTGATCTTTGACCGGGTACGAGATAATCTTAAGCTATTAAGAAAGCGTAAATTTGGTGACCTGCTTAATATCAGCATCAATCAAACCCTAAGCAGAACAATAATCACCTCCGGCACCACTTTTCTAACAGTATTTACGCTATTCCTTTTAGGTGGCGAAGTTATAAGTGACTTTGCATTCACTATGATGATAGGAGTTGTCATCGGAACCTATTCATCCATATACCAATCCTGTTCTATCTTGTTCTTCTGGAAAAATATTTTTAAACCAAAAAAAGGTATGGGAAAATTATAATTTTGACTTGTCAAAATCATTTTTTTCCTTTATACTCTAACTTCATTTGACAATAAAATAAAAAAGAGGTAAATCAAAATGGCCGCACAAGAAAAGCAGAAAATGGCTAAAGAAGAATCTGCGTTTTTTGAAGACTCTTTTATTAGAGGCGAGAAGGGAACAGTCCGGAAAGCAATATTATTTCCCGTCGCTTTTCTCCTTCACGCCAGTTTAGTACTTGCTGCCGTTGTTATTCCCCTCTTAAATACTGCGAATCTACCTGATGTCGAAGTCTACAGCGCTTTCCTCGCTCCCCCACCACCACCACCTCCTCCCCCACCACCACCGGCAAAAAAGAAGAGCAGATCAAAAAGCAGGCACCGCATCAAACCTGTCCAAGCCAAATCCAACATCCAACCAGGACAGTTAGTCGCTCCCATCGATATCCCCGATGAGATCGCAGAAGAAGAACTCATAGATATCGGAATTGAGGGTGGAGTCGAAGGCGGAGTCGAAGGCGGTGTCGTAGGAGGCGTACTCGGCGGTGTCGTAGGAGGCGTACTCGGCGGTGTCGTAGGTGAAATAGAAGCCCCAATAAGAGCTGTCGGAAGTATCAAACCCCCTCAACTTATAACCCGCGTAGACCCCATTTACCCGGAGATAGCACGTCAAGCCAGAGTCGAAGGCATTGTCATCATTGAAGCTATTACTGATAAATACGGCAGGGTGGCTAACATGAAAATTCTCAGATCCATCCCCCTGCTCGACCAGGCAGCCAAAGATGCTGTCGCACAGTGGGTCTATGAACCCATGGTTATTAACGGACGCCCCAGAGGCGTTATCTTTACTGTTACTGTTATATTTAAACTTAAATAAGAAAAGCTAATAATGGCTTTCGATATTTAATAAGGAGGAACTTAAAATGCAATTTGGACTACTTGAAATGTGGAATGCAATGGGAGCTTTGGCAAAATCAGTTGCTATTATCCTGCTCTTTCTCTCAGTTATTACGATTTATTTCTTCATAGAAAGACAAGTCGTCTTCTCTAAAGCCAGAAAAAAATCAAAGAATATCGCTCCTAAACTCGCATCCCTGCTAAAAGCGGGAAAAATTACGGAAGCCCTGACTCTTTCTAGTAAGAAAGAAAACAAGGGAAGCCATTTAGCCCGAGTTACAGCTGCCGGTATTAAGGAATTTTTAGAGAGTGGTGAAGCTGGATTAGGAAAAAACCAGAAAATCGAATCTGTACAAAGAGGATGTGATAGAGCTCATGCTGTTTTCGCCCAGGAATTAAAAAAAGGTTTACCCATTGTGGCTACTGTTGCAACTTCTTCCCCATTTATCGGCCTGTTCGGTACCATCGCTGGTATCATCAATGCTTTCCGAGGCATGGCTCTTACAGGTTCCGGTGGAATCGGAGCTGTTGCCGGCGGGATTGCTGAGGCACTTATCACAACCGCCTTTGGAATCGGGGTTGCAATTATCGCTCTCTGGTGTTACAACGGCTTAAATTCCAGGACCGAAGTCATCGGAGCTGAAATGGATAACGCAGCTTCAGAAGTTATTGATTTCTTTGTCAGAGAAGTAGAGACATAAGCAAAAAAAATAGAATAAAAGAGGTAAATTATGGCTCACTCAGTCAGAAAAATAGAAGCTCTTAGTGCTGAACCCAATGTTGTCCCTCTCTGTGATGTTCTCCTTGTTCTTTTGATCATCTTTATGGTAGTTACCCCATTAGCCCAAAAGGGCGTCGATGTTAAACTTCCCACTGCTATGAATACCCTCAACATGCCTGAGAATCCGGATATAGTATTATATATAAAAAATGACGGCACCATGTTTGTTAATTCTGATAAGGCAACCTTAGACACTTTGCAACAGCTAATGGAAGATGCATTGATGACAGCGACAGATAAGAAGCTCTATTTAAAAGCAGACCGGAATCTAGAATACGGAACCTTGATTGATGTCATTGAAATAATAACGGCAGCCGGAGTGGAAGACTTCGGCATCATTGCTGATAAGAAGAGAGAAACACTTCACTAATTTGACATTTTCTAACTAAATTATAAACGAAGACAACCAGGAAGTTAGGTAAGATAATTTTAAATCTGCTCCTTGCTTTCTGGTTCTTTTTTTAATACTTTTTTCCATACTT
>JAUWTR010000072.1 GCA_030614645.1 Candidatus Aminicenantota bacterium | reverse complement strand
TGATCTACGAAATGGTCACAGGCGAGATGCCCTTTAAAGGTGACAGCCCCTTGGATACGATGCACTCCATCGCCTTTGAAGAAGTCCGCCCGGTTACGGTTATACGCAAAAACCTTCCACCCGAACTTCACCGTATTGTTTCTCGATGCTTGCGCAAGCGCCCCGAAAACCGCTACCAGGATGCAGGCGATTTGGCCACAGACCTTAAGCGATTAAAACGCGATATTGAATCAGGGATCCAGCGTTCTATCTCCCCTATACACAGGATCCGGGAATTAGGAGATTGGCTAAAAACATCCATACCTTTCGGCCCTAAAAACATAGCCGCTGCCGCTATAATTCTTATCATAGCAGCATTGTTGGTAATCACAAAAATCCACTGGGCAAATCTGTTTTGGTTGGTAGTCCTTGGGCTTTTGATCTACCGCTATATCAGAAACAGAAAAAACCGGATGCTAAAACGATTTGTCGCCAAACTCTCTAAATTCCCTGATGTCCGGGCCATCAGCATCCGGGAAGACCAGATCACAGTTATTGTGGAGAAGGCTCAAGCAAAACTCTATATCCGGGTCAACAGCTTGATCGACAGCCTAAATAATAAGCTGTATATAGGAAAACATGTAGAAGTTGCAGTTCGTGACGACCTTGCTCCCGAAGAATTTCAAAGCATACTGAGAGAATCAGGAGTTGTTTATGTTCGGGATGATATATAGGAAAAATGAAGCGAGTATCAACTTTCATATATTTTCTTATGCTCTCCTCAGGAATTACTTTCCTTATCTACTTATTTACAAAAGCTTCATCTTTTTCTATTCTTGAGCACAAATTCCGCCCTTCATTTCTCTTTATGATATCAACTGTTGGGATAATCTTATTACTTTTTTTACTTTTATGGCATCTTGCCGCAAAATCGGAAAGCAGGATTTTCCAATCAGAATACAAATCCCTTCTCAGGGAAGATCTGCTAATATTCCTCCCTTTTAGTATTTTTCTTGTTTCCCCCCTTCTGCTTAATTTTTATCTGACATCCGCTGATTTCCAGCACCGCCTGAAGCTGCTGCTTATATTTGCTATCATTGCTTTTGCCTATTTAAAACTGGCTCAGATCAACCGGCACATGCAATTGCAATCCCGGCTTGAAAAAACAATTTCCCGCTTTAAATCTCTTTCCCGCCGCAAACGGCTGGCCATTCTCTTTATAATAGCTTTTGTTATTTACAATATTTGCACCTTTGTTTTAGTTTCAAGTAGATTTGCCTATTCCGGAGACGAACCTTATTATCTTCTTACCACCCACAGCCTTTATCAAGACCAAGACATCAATGTGGCCGACGAATATAAAGACTCAAGCTATTTTAATTTTTATCCGAAAGAGATCTACCCCAACCTCAGGCTTAGTGCTTATGCCAGATTCGGCCGCAAAGGCACTGATTATGCATATCCCATAAACCAACCCGGTATTTCTGTGCTGATGCTGCCGTTTTACTGGTTCAGCCAGTTTTTTGAAGGAAAAACCCTGATCTTTATTTTAAAAGGAAGCCTGGCCATATGGGCAGTTCTGCTCGGGCTTCAGCTCTATCTTTTTGCCCGGGAACACTGGAAACGGGAAAACTCTGCTCTCCTGCTCTGGTTTATCTATTCGTTTTCAGCCCCGGTTCTTTTCTATTCCATCCATCTCTACCCTGAAATTCCCATCGCCCTATTTTCTTTCTACATCTACCGGAAAATCCGTTCTCCCGCCCCAATATCCACTCCCCAGTACTTTTTTCTCGGATTTTTGTTGTCTCTCTTTTTCTGGTTCGGATTAAAATACAATATGATATTCTGGCCGCTTCTTATTGTATCCCTTTATTTCCTGCTTAAAGAACACAAAGCGGGGTGGAAGATCACCTGTTTTCTCTTTTTTCCTATCCTTTCCCTCGGCCTGAACTACCTATACATCCATGAGTTATACGGAACTTATAATCCCATTGCCATTTATGAAGGGGTTGTAAGTGCTAATACTCTAAAAAACTACAAGGACATCATAATAAATACCCCAATGATGCTGCGAATTGACTCTTTTCTGGATTACTTCCTAGACCAGAGAGACGGGCTCCTTCTCTATTCACCTTTATATTTCTTTGTCTTCCTGGGAATTGTTGAAGCTTTCAGAAAATCAAAAAAAGACCTGTTTACCCTGTTGTTCATCTCCGTCCCTTTTATCCTGAATTATGCTTTTTTCACTCATAGGCAGGGAAGCTGCCCCCAAGGACGGGTGCTCTCCCCCCTATCCTGGGTCGGTATCATTCTGGTCGGATACTTTCTGATCCATAACCGGAAAAAAATATATACTATTCTTTTTAAAGTAGCCTGCCTGGTAAGCCTGGTGATTCCCGTTCTTATCCTCCGCCATCCCGCTTTTCTTTATCAACCAACGACCCATGAGTTTACTTTCAGAGGGAGTGAGCTCTTTATCTCGCTTAGTAATCTTTACTTTTATCTCCCAGGGCTCCTGCCTTCCTTTCTTAAGCTCAATAACTTCGGATATATCCCTAATTATATATGGATGAGCCTTATCCTGTTTTTTGTGCTGGGATATCTTGTGAAAAAAGATATCAAGCGCTTCCCCCAGTTTTTTTCCAAAGCACTTATAGTCTATCTGATTTTATTGCTGTTCTTTGCCTGGTTTTCTCTCTTCCCCCGTACTTCCCTGATCCTTCCTCTTAAAGCCAGGTATTCCCCGGCGAAAACCCTCGGTTTTTATACGGCCCGAGAATATTTAAGAATGATAAATCCGGGAGAGTTCCATCTCACAAAAAATCACCATGATTTCAATTTTATTTTTGCTTCACGAAGGAAGATAGAAGAATTAGAAATTAAATTCGGGACCACAGAGGGGAACTTTAGAGTGGAATTAAAACTTTTTGATAAAATCCTTTTTAAAGGGGAAACGACCAAAAATATCCGGACCATATCCTCCCCTTCTCCCCCCTCGTATCGGTTTAAAAACTCGCATCTTTACCAGATGGAAATCAGGCTGGAGCAGATATCCGGCGAACCAGTAACAAAAAAACCTTTTTTCTTTTCAATCTATCCGAAAGATTAGAATATATAACCTGAATTATTCACGAACTGTTTTCCATTTTCTAAGTATCATTCATATCGACATCTTTTATGAATAGTTCAGAATTAGTCATCTGAGAGTAAATGTCTTTATCCTTAATATCAAATATCTTTATTTCCTCTCCCTGAAGCTTTGTTTTTAAAAATTTATCCAGGATACTATCCCTTACAACCAAGAGGAAAGGAGGAGAAGTCTGAAAAAGAACTTGCTCCAAAGCAGGCCATAATCCCCTGCCCGCTACCTCCAGGGGACCTACTTCATCCACGATAAAAAACTCAGAATCCCGGCCCCGCAAAATTATCTTCTTTGCCAGAGCAAGGGTTTCAGGGATAAAAAAGAAAGGCCCGCTTTTCTCCCAGCTTTTCTCCCCATCACGCCGGATAAAAGGAATGGATTGCCCGGCTCTGAGGTCAAAAAGATCATAGCCTTCCACGCTATTTTTCTCCCTGACAGATTCGCTTAGAAAGCCACCAAACTTGACCCCAGAATGTTTTATTTCGGAATAGAGCTTCTTTAGCAAACCGGTCTTCCCATAATGGACCGGCCCAGTAAGTATGTAGATCATCCCTTAAAAAACTTAGTGCAGGCGTCCATCCTTTTTTTCCTCGCCCCAGCCCGGCAGTTTAAATTGTTCAGGTTTTAATTTCAGAACTTTTTTCAACCATTCAGATGGATATCCTTTACTCCGAGCACGTCCGTTTTCATCTTTTACATAGCCATCATTATACTTGCAGATTAAATACTCCCCTAGCTCGAGCCAGTGCTTTACAACTGTCTCTCCCTGAGTAACAGAATAATTTGTAAGATACTCTTTCATAAGCTCAGGGTCGGTCTTAATCAAAGCAAGTGCGGTTTTATCAATCACAGGCTGCAGGGAAATAGCCTGCCCTTCCAGGGCTGCCTGCACCTTCTGGATGTCTTTGACCATGTATGAATATTTCAGATTGGCAAAATTGGCCACAAAGTTAAACACCCACCAGGCAGAATCCCAGGAAAATTCCCCCAAATCCCCCAACGTAAAATGCTTTGGTACATCCTGGATGCAGCAGTAAAGCGGAACATAACAGGTAGTAAAAGTATCGTCTACACCATACCAGTATACTCCTCCAACCTGATCAGGAAGCCTTCCACGCGACTGGGAGATAAAAGAAAAGGCAGTCTGTTGGGTAGAGATAGGCCGTTCCCAACTGTATTTCACCCCTTCTACTTCCCAGGTAAGTCCGCGGCAGCGGAGGGGATTGCCAAAAGGACCCGCATCCACACCTTTTGTCATGTCAAAAGGAGTCCCTTCGTAGTGGTCCCGCATAATATCCATAACATCCGAGAGAGAGAGCTTCTTGTCCGGTTTTATCCAGAGTGGGTAGGGTTTAGCGCCTTTTTCTCCGCGCTGAAAAGCCGGCGAAAGATTAAGAGATGGAGCGCTGCGGCGGAACATACTCCAAACCCTGGCAGCACAGGTCCTGAGAGAGGAAGGTTTGGGAGGGTCAAAAGCATAACGAAAACTGAAGGATTTGCCTGATTTTTTATCATACAATCCTTTTTGCACCGCAAAACCAATAATATCCTCAGAATACAGGCAATTATCCGGGTCATTTAAAGGAAACTCACCTATGCGGGACATATTGGCATGCCCTGAAATATACCCGTCAGGTATCCTCAGAGCGACCCAGTTAGCACCTTTTTCCCCCGGGCCTTTACCTATCATCTCCATGATCCAGGCTTCATTTTCATCTGCAATTGAAAATGATTCCCCGCTGCTTCCGTATCCATAATCTTCAACCAGGCCAGTCATCACCTTAATAGCTTCCCTGGCAGTTTTCGCCCGCTGCAGGGCAAGCCTCATCATCGTAAAATAATGAAGCAATCCATCCGGATTACGCAGCTCGCTGCGGCCGCCGAATGTGGTCTCACCAATAGCTACCTGATACTCATTCATAAGGCCTACTACAGCATATGTATGAGCAGGCTGTTTTATTTTTCCTCTCAGTTTTCCGTCCCGGCCAGTAATCTCAAAATAATCATCAGGGCCGTATTCCTTTGCCGGAATATTCTGGAGAGCAGATACAAATTCCCCGTCACAGGTGTAAGTGATCATCACAGAGCCGTCTTTTGAGGCTCCTTTGGTCACTAAAAAGCTTGAACAATTGTCAGTCTCCTCCTGCGCCCCCAGACCGACTGCAAATATACCCAAAAATGAGATAAGAAAAAGTGAAATGATTTTACGGTGCATAGTATTTCCCTCCAGGTTAAAAATTTAGAGACATTATATTCGCCAGGAATATTGGATCTTTATAAAAAATTGATTTAATTGCGGCAATAATGTTCCCTGCGTATCCAGCCAGTTCCTATTGTATACCAAAAATATATCTAAAATACTGCGATAAGTCCAGCGCAGCCTTGTATTCATTCCCAGGGATTTTGTGAGATTATCATACTGGAAAAAGCTTAAAATCTGAAAATCTGGAGAAAAAAACAGGTTGAGGCGGGTCCGCGCCAACTGGATATCAACATCCCCTGCCGGTACCCTGCCAAAGTTCCATTCTCCTTCCAAGGCAAGATTGATCCGGTGGGAGGGGCGCCAGGCAAGCTGCCCCTGGCACTGGTTCATATGCCCGTTATAAAACGGTCCGAACCACCACGTTAGTTTGGTCGTCACCCTGCGCTTACTGGCCGAACTATATTCCAGGCGGTAACGTATCCAGTGATATTTTCCCGCTTCTACAGAAACTCCTGGAGAAAGTTCAAAAGAATCAGGCAGTCTTTCCATCTGGGGCACAAAATTAAATTCCACCCGGTCCCCGCTTTCAAGGTGCCAGTTAATGGGAGCAGTGAATATTCGCCACTGGAAAGGCTGGCCGTCCAGATCAGTGACCATACTTGTAAACAATTCATACCATATCTGCCGCAGCCAGGATAATTCCGGGCGGGGTCTATAGGCAATGCTAATATTATATTTATATATCCCCTTCCAGGGAACAAATCCCATTGCCGGTTCAAAATCCTCTCCGATCCGTTTTGCAGTCAGGGCAATATCCCAGAGGTCATTTGGGAAATCTATTTCAAATCCAAAGGCAGAACGGTCACTTCCTACATCCTCGCGATTGTTTACCAGGCCCCAAACACCTATGAGGAAATTCTTGTCACCCTTAAAGTGGGAGGTTTTATAGACAAAATCCAGGCCAGCCATCCAGCTCTTTTTTCCACCCAGGGGGTCGCCTGCAGTCACAAGGAAACCCAGCTTAGATTCGCCCCATAAATTTTGAAAGCCACGGGCAGCAAAAAGATTTGTCCTGGGAGCCAGCCCCCCCACCGGGCGGGTCAAGGTATCAAGCACCCCGAAATTAAAGCGACCGATACTGCCTGTAGCTTTAACCGCCAGGTCAATTGGAACTGCCTGCTCTTCAACAAGCCCGATACGCCGGCTGAAAAAAGGCACTATGTCTCTACTGTGGCGAAATCCCATGCCCAGGCCGAAATTGAATATATCCGAGCCCTCCAGAAAAAAGGTCCTTTTTTCCGGAAAAAAAAGCGGGAACCTGGTCATGTTGACCATGCGGGTGTCGACCTCGGTTTCTGCAAAATCCGTATTAACGCTTAAAAGACCCGTGACATTTCCCCCGAAATTTTTCATAACATCCAGCCCAGGTTCAAAATCCCTTATAGTAGATAATTCAGGATCGTCCTGAGCCCGGCTGCCGAGCATATAAGGCCTTACTGTAAGCCCCATTCCCTGCTTAAAAACAGGAAGAGAAGTTAGTCTTCCTCCCTGGCTGATATGGGTGACTCTATAATTAAGTTTAGGGGAGGCCCAGCGGTCAGTTTCAATTAAACGCTGGATGCGGCGCTCGACATTAAAACCCCATTGGGTCAGTCCCTTCCTGAAGCGGATGGTCTTTGCCGGGATACATATCTCAGCACTCCAGCCTTGCTCAAACCGCCTGGCTGCGGCTTCCCATATGCCATCCCACTGTTGATTCTCGCCTTCTCCTTCTCTCGCTATTAAAGCGTCATAACGGGCTCCATTAGGATTGACTGCAAATATATAGCCGGTCCTGCCATTTAAAAATGTATCCAACACAACCTTAACATGGTCTTCCCCCCTGAGCTGCGCATCGCGCTGCATAGTATAGCTTACAATCTGGTCAGGACTGCTGTCATAACAGATAATACCAAAATATATTGCATCTATGGAGGCTGCAACCCGGATCTCGGTTCTTTCACTGGGAGAAACCCCTTCCTGAGGTTCGACCATAGTCAAAGGTCCGATAGGCACAGCATTTTCCCAGAAAGGCTCAGTTATGCGG
>JAUWTR010000026.1 GCA_030614645.1 Candidatus Aminicenantota bacterium | reverse complement strand
ATTTCATTATATGTGAGATTTTTAATTATAATTTCAAATTTTACTGCCTTTCCTGAAGTTCCTGTTTTTCCTGTCCTTTCTCCTTTTTCGTATCTACGGCAACCTCGAAAAAATGGCTTCCCACTTACTGTCTTTTTTTATATTTTTTGACTTTTGTGATGAACATTATGTACAATAAAAAAAGGAAAGGAAAATGAAAAAAATATTATTTCTTCTGGTGTTTATTATGTCTTGCCTCTCTGTTTTTGCTCAGCAGATTTCTGAAAAAGCTGTAGTCCTTAATGTAGAAGAGCCGGTTCGGGTATTTCAAAAGAATACTTTTATTGATGATTTGACAATTAATGATTTTGAAGTGTTTGAAAACGGCAAAAAACAAAGGATCGAAGCTGTTTACTTGGTAAAAAAAAGAAGTATAGAGAGGAGTGAGGAAAAAAAGAGGTTTGCACCGGATACTGTCCGCAACTTTTATATTTTTTTTGAATTAAGTGAATATTCGGCTAAATTTGGAGAAGCTGTATATAATTTTATGAACAATGTCATTGACCCCGGGGATTTGTTGACAATAGTAACTCCTATGAAGACATATAGATTGAGAGGAAAAGCTCTGGAAGTGAAATCGAGAGAAGAGATAACTGAGCAGTTAAAGGGATTGATGAGAAGAGATATCCTGATTGGGAATTCCGAATATAGAAATTCGATCAGAGAATTATCCGCAATTGCAAGGCTGATGAGCGCTACTATGAACCGGGATGAAAATTTGCGATTCAATGTGGATTTATTTGCTTCGGAAAATGGTAAGGAGAATGAATCTTTTAGGGAGCAGCTTGTTCGGTATCAAGAGATTCTCTCCCGTCTGGAAAACTTAAGAAAGGTCGACCAGGGAAAACTACTTGATTTTGCAGAATACTTAAAAGATAGGGAAGGACAGAAGTATGTTTTTCTTTTTTACCAGAGGGAATACATACCTCAGATCGACCCGACTATTTTAAACCAGTTCCTTAGTTTTTACCAGGACAGCCCGGATATACAGATGAATCTTTCCAATCTATTTGATTTTTATAAGCGTGATCCTTTGATTGATATTGAACAATTAAAAAATGTTTATGCTGATGCATCCGTATCCATCCATTTTTTGTTTTTCACCCCGGTTGTTCAAAAATCGCTTGGGATAGTTTTTCAGGAAAGGTCTGAAGATATATACAGCACTTTCAGCCAAATGGCCCGTTCAACCGGAGGTTTTATAGACAGCTCGGCCAATCCTGACTTCTTGTTTAAAAAGGCCATAGATTCCTCGAGGAATTACTATTTGCTTTATTATTCTCCTAATAATTATGTGAGCGATGGAAAGTTTAAAAACATTAATGTTAGAGTAAAAAATAAAGATTATCGGATTACTCACCGGGTGGGATATTTTGCCAATTAAAATTCAAAACCCAGCCCGGCTCCGACATGAAATCCGCTGATATCAAGTTCTGTTCCCCCGACATTGATAAGGCAGTAGCGGTAATGAGCATACGCATCTAACACCAGGTTTTCTGCGATCTTAAGGAAACACCCCGCCTGGCCGATATAACCTATCTTGTTTTCTTTTATTTCTTTGGAATTAAATAATTCTTTATATTGATGGTATGCGACTCCCCCCCCGATATAGGGATTGACCACTCCTTTATTGAACCTCATTTTAAAGCCTGCCTCAAGGGGTATAAGTCTGATCTTGCGGTCCGGGGCTGCCTCTCCCTCAAGGCTGGATTTGCTGAAGTTTTTCATAGCAAGCCAGAATTCTAAGGAATTTGTCACACCGATATTCAATTCCGCACCTTCCATCAGGCCATTGCCGAATGTATCCTTGAATTCTCCTTCCGCTGGTTGAAAATAATTGCCAGTGATCTCGATCCGGACAAACCTCTTTTCTTGCCTGGCTCTTTCGTCCTGCATTTCTTTGAGGATTGTCAGAGTGTCATCCAGTTTTACCTGCAATTTGTCTAATTTTTCATTGACTTTTGCTGCAGTGTCCTTGACTTCCTTTATTTTCTCCTTTATTTCTTTCAGGTTCTCATTTTTTGGGGAGGATTTTACTGCTATTGCTTTTGCCACTGCTCTTTTTTTTGCTTCAGCTTTTATTTCTTGCAGTTTCCGGGATTTTTCCTCTTTTAACTTCTCTTCTTCAGTTTTTTTCTTCCGGAAAGTGATTTTAAGCCCTTTTTTTGTTTTTGTTATCTTATAAGGGGAAAGTTTGTCCTTGAGATCAAATACTACTCTGGCGGCATTGGTTTTAAACATCCCGGCGCGGATAGTCTGAATACCGAAATCATTCACCTCTAAATGCCTGTCAGATAGAATATCTTCGATATTTATTAAATCTAAGACAATACGGTTGGGCTCAGATAATTCAAAATGGCGGTGAGATGTATATGGCCCGAAGATGATATCGACTTCCAGGGTGTTCTCTTCTTTAGTGAGAGATATTTTATTAAGCAGGCCTGTTTCTTTATTAACATCTTTTGCCGCAAATAAAGCAGGTATAAATGATGAAGCTGAGAAAAGAATTATACAGGACAGGATAGATATTTTCCTTTTAAGCATTTTGGATTCCTTTGAGCAGTCTTTTTTTTTTCATTGCTTTTTGGACTCTGGCCCAGGTATCACGCAGGGATACTGTGCGGTTAAAGACAAGCTTGTTCGGGGTAGAGTTAGGGTCGACACAAAAATATCCTTTTCTGAGGAACTGATAGCGGCATCCCGGAGCAGCTCTGGCCAGAGAGGGCTCGATCAGGCATGATTCTAATGTGGTAAGCGATTCGGGATTGATGCAGGAAATAAAATCTTCTCCTTCCATCGTGTCTGCGGGGTCTTTTTTTATAAAAAGTTTGTCATATAGCCGCACTTCAGCCCTTATAGCTGGAGCGGCTGAGACCCAGTGGAGAGTGCCTCTGACCTTGCGTCCGTCTTTTGACCAGCCGCCCCGGGTTTCGGGGTCGTAACTGCAGTGCAGCTCTTTAATCTCTCCTGTGTTTTTATCTTTTACCACATCAGTACATTTGATGTAATAAGCATGTTTAAGGCGTACTTCACGCCCGGGGGATAAGCGGAAAAATTTTTTTGGGGGATCTAGGTGGAAGTCATCCAGCTCGATGTATATTTCCCGGGAGAAAGGGATTTTCCGTGTTCCCATGCTTGAGTCTTCAGGATTATTTTCTGCATCAAGCTCCTCGACTTTACCTTCCGGGTAGTTATCGATTATTATTTTCAAAGGACGGAGCACTGCCATAACCCGCAAGGCCCGTTTGTTCATATCTTCCCGCAGGCAGTGTTCCAAAAGTTCGATCTCTACCATGCTTTCCCGCTTGGCCAGGCCTATACGGTTACAGAAGTCGCGGATGGATTCCGGAGTATACCCCCGCCGCCGCAGCCCTGAAATAGTCGGCATACGTGGGTCATTCCATCCGGCCATATGTCCTTCATCAACCAATCTTAAGAGCTTCCGCTTGCTCAGTATAGTATAGGTTAAGTTAAGGCGTGCAAATTCGATCTGCCGGGAAGGGAAGATATCAAGCTGTTGGATAAACCAGTCGTAAAGGGGGCGATGGTCTTCAAATTCCAATGTACAGATGGAATGAGTGATGCCTTCCAGGGAATCGGATTGACCATGGGCCCAGTCATACATGGGATAAATGCACCATTTGTCTCCGGTCCGGTGATGGGTAGCGTGCAGGATACGGTAAATTACCGGGTCCCGCATATTCAGATTTGGAGCTGCCATATCGATTTTCGCTCTCAGTGTCCGGGAGCCGTCTGGAAATTTTCCTGCCCGCATTTTTTCAAAGAGGGAAAGGCTTTCCTCTACAGAACGGTTCCGGTATGGGCTTTCTTTCCCCGGCTCGGTCAGGGTGCCGCGGTGTTCTCTTATTTCGTCTGCATTTAAATCACAGATAAATGCTTTGTTCATTTTAATCAGTTGTACAGCGTATTCATGTAGTTTTTCAAAATAGTCCGAAGCGTAATATTCCCGGTCTTCCCAATCAAAGCCCAACCAGCGTACATCTTCTTTGATGGAGCTGACATATTCAGCTTCTTCCTTACTCGGGTTGGTATCGTCAAAACGCAGGTTACAGAGCCCGCCGTATTGAGCGGCTAGCTTGAAATTGAGGCAGATGGATTTGGCATGTCCGATATGAAGGTACCCATTCGGTTCGGGAGGAAAGCGGGTGTGGACCCGGCCCTGGTTTTTATTATTCTTGATATCTTCCTCTATTATAGTCCGGATAAAATCAAGAGAGGTGGTTTCCCTATTATTCTCAAGTTTTGTTTCTTTCATTTTTTTGTAAACGAATTGTATCAGATATCTAATTTTTCAGTCAAACTATATGTGTAAGTAAATGGAAAATGGGGAGGAGTTCCCCTTTTTTTTACCGCTTGTATTTGACAAGTTGGATTTATTAGGCTTCAATAAGGCTATGAAAAAAACAACTACAATAATTTTAATTATGGCTGCATTTTTTTATTTTGGGTGTAAAGAGAAACAGGAAGTACAGGAAAAAACTGAAGATTTAGGCATTCAGGCAAACATGGTCTTTTTTTATTACCCTGACCTGGGAGAAGCAGAGCAGTTCTATGCGGAGGTGCTCGGCTTTAAAAAAGTGTTGGATTATGGGTTTGCAAAGATATTGCGGATATCCCGGACATCATTTATCGGGCTGGTGGATGAGACCAAAGGCATGCATAGCCCGGATGAACCCAAAACAGTAACTCTTTCTTTTATAACCGATGAGATTGACGGTTGGTACCTGTATCTGCAGGAGCAGGGCGTAAAAATGAGAGGAGAACTGGGCGATGCTACCCGCCATCCTACCCGCGGATTTGTGGCATATGACCCGGCAGGATATTTTCTTGAGTTTGAACGTTTTCTTGAACATCCCCAAAATGAAAAGCTACTTGAAAAGTTAAAGGTGGTGCCAGTTGTCTATCCGGAAAAAACTCAGGTGACTTTAAGGCCTGAAGAGTTAGGTATCCGGGCTAATGTTATCTGGCTCTATTACCGGGATATTCCCGCTGCCCAGCGTTTTTACTCGGAAAATTTTGGGTCCGAACTGCTGGTAGATCAGGGATTTGCCTGGATGTACTCATCCTCTCCGTCTGCATTTATCGGCCTGGTAGATGAATCGCAGGGACTGCATCGGTTCTCTGAAACAAAAGCTGTTAATGTGTGCTTTATATCCCGGCAGATCGATGAGTGGTTTGCCAAGCTAAAAGGAAAAGAGCTAGAGTTCCGCGATCCCCTTGAAGATCAGGCAAACTTTCCGGTCCGTACTTTTGTTATCTATGATCCCGGAGGCTATTTTTTGGAATTTGATTGGTTTCTGGAAGATGAGAAAAATACAGATATATTAAAATATCTCACCTCGACTTCTAAATAATCCAGGCAACCATGACTGTTGACGTTTTAAGCCTAAGGGATTATTATGTTCAATTGAGGAAGAAATTTCATGTATAAAGCAACTACGATTATTTGTGTTCGTCATAAAGGCAAGGTGGTTATGGCAGGAGATGGTCAGGTAACCATGCAGGATACAGTATTAAAGCATAAAGCCAACAAGATCAGAGCTCTTTATAAAGGAAATGTCATTGCCGGCTTTGCTGGTGCGACTTCAGACGCTTTTGCTCTTTTTTCTCACTTTGAGTCCAAGCTGGAGGAATACCGGGGAAACCTACCACGAGCTGCGATTGAGCTTGCCAAAGAATGGCGAATGGATAGAATGCTGCGCAGGCTGGAGGCTTTGCTGATCGTTGCGGATAAAGATGTCTCATTTCTTATTTCCGGAACAGGGGATGTTGTGGAGCCTGACGACGGTATTATTGCGATAGGTTCCGGAGGGGCATATTCTCTTGCTGCAGCCAGAGCATTGGTAAAGAATACAAATTTATCCGCTAAAGATATAGCTCGGAAAGCCATGAAAATAGCAGCAGGTATTTGTGTCTTTACAAATGATAAGATCACTATTAGGGAATTATAAATGGCAATATCACTACCGGAATCATTTGAAACAAAGATTAAAAAGTTTTCGGACGAGGAGCTTACTCCTAAAAAGATCGTATGCGAATTGGACAGATTTATAATCGGCCAAGATGATGCGAAAAAAGCCGTAGCTATTGCGCTGCGCAACCGGTACCGGAGGAGGAAACTCCCGCCTGAACTGGCAGATGAAATCTCCCCCAAAAATATTCTTATGATCGGACCAACCGGTGTCGGAAAGACTGAGATATCCCGTAGACTGGCAAAGATGACATCATCACCTTTCCTTAAAATAGAAGCCAGCAAGTTTACAGAAGTCGGATATGTTGGACGGGATGTAGAGTCCATGATAAGGGATCTGGCCCAAATGGCTGTAAGCCTGGTCAAGACAGAAAAACTTAATGAAGTCCGGGAGAAAGCTGAAAAAAATGCTGAAGAAAAGCTGCTGGATATTCTTCTGCCTCCACCTCGAAAGCTGTCTTCTGACCAGGATTCGGGGGAAGCTGCAGCAAAATTCCGGGAAACCAGAGAGAAACTCAGATCTCAGCTCCATGCCGGAGTATTGGAGGAGCGTCAGGTCGAGATCGAAGTAAAAGAGAGCGTTTCCTCTCCGTTTGAGATTTTTTCAAGTTCCGGGGTCGAAGAGATAGGAATACAAATCCAGGAAATGATTCCCGGCCTAGGAGGCAAGATCAAGCGGAGGAAAGTAAAGATCAAAGAGGCCAGGCCATACCTGATAGAAGCGGAACAGCAGCGGTTGATCGATATGGACCAGATATCTAAGTTAGCAGTAGAAAAAGTCGAGAATTCCGGAATTATTTTCCTGGATGAGCTGGATAAGGTATCCGGCCGGGAGTCCATACATGGGCCGGAAGTCAGCCGTGAAGGAGTTCAGAGAGACCTGCTTCCGATTATTGAGGGCACGACTGTAAATACTCGATATGGTCTGGTCCGGACTGACCATATTCTTTTTATCGGAGCAGGGGCTTTTCATGTTTCCAAACCTTCTGACCTTATTCCTGAGATGCAGGGTAGATTCCCCATCCGAGTTGAACTTGATTCTTTGGATAAAAAAGATTTTATCAGGATATTAACCGAGCCGGAGAATGCTTTGCTCAAACAATACAAGGCTCTTTTGGCAACTGAAAAGGTTAAAGTCAATTTTTCAGAAGATGCTGCAGATGAAATTGCCAGTATTGCTGAAAAAATAAATGATACTAATGAAAATATCGGGGCCAGGCGCCTTTATACCGTTATGGAAAAAGTGATGGAGGATATTTCTTTTTCTGCCCCTGATATTAAAAAGAAAAATATTCCTGTGGATAGAAAATATGTTCAAAAACAGCTAAAATATATAATTGAAGACCAGGATCTCAGCCGTTTTATTCTTTAATGAAGAGATATTTTTTTACTACTATTCTTATTTTATCTAGCTTTTTTTTGTCTTTCTGCGGGAAAAAGGGGCCGATTTACCCCCCGAGAATAAATATCCCTAAGAAAGTAAAAGTTTTTAAGACAAAACAGCGCGGTGATATAATCATTTTAACCTGGCGTAATCCTACAACTTACATTGACGGCAGTCCAATAACTGAGATCGCAAAGATCAACTTCTGGATCATGGAGGAAGTATTAGAAGAAGGGATAACATTGGGGGAGTCAGTGAGCAAAGAGGTTTTTTCGGAAAAAGCCAGGATTTTGAAATCAATTCCTGCGGAAGAGTTCTCTGCTTATGAGACTATCAAGGAAGATGAAGCGGTTGAATATAATTACAAGCACGATTTTGAAATTCAGGACTTCGAGGGAAAAAGACTTACTTTGGCTGTAAAAATAATAGATGCAAGGGGTAAATATTCTGTGCTGTCAGATTTAATATATTTAGAGCCGAAAAAGGCTCCCATGCCTCCCTGGGGGCTTTCTGCCGAAGTCTATGAGAATAAGATTGAATTAAAATGGAAACATCCGGAAAAAACTGTTATCCAGTCGATTTCTTCTGACCTTATCATTTGTTATTTCTCCTATAGCTCATTTTTATCGCTTTTTACAATTTCTTTGCCTGGGTATAGGATAGAGGGATATAATATTTACCGCTTGACTGACGGCAAAAAGCCAGAAAAGAGAAATTTAAGTATTATAAAAGATATACATTTTGATGATACACAGTTTTTGTTTGAAAGCCGATACAGTTACTTTGTGCGGGCTGCAGCTGCCGGAATATCTCCCCTTCTTGAAAGTGTGGATTCAGATACTATCGAAGTTACACCCAGGGATACGTTCCCCCCAGGCCCGCCCATGGAATTATCTGCAGTAGTAGGAGATAGTTTTATCACTTTGATCTGGGAATCAAACCAGGAGAAAGACCTGGCTGGATATAAAGTTTGGAGGAAAAATCAGGGTGAAACAAAATACCAGCTTATAACACCTGAGCTTGTAGAGAGCAACTCTTATATGGACTCCCAGGTTAAGGACAATATTCATTACGAATATGTTATTACTGCTTGTGATACTTCCGGAAATGAAAGTGAGGAGTCGCAGCCCGTATCTCTGGTCATAACAGGAGACTCGCATGAAGATTTACCGCTATAGACATAACAACAAGACTGATTATGGAGTTTTGAAGGAAGACCGTCTTTTTAAAGTAATTGGGTCAATATATAAAAGATTTGAACTTGCGGAAAATGGGATCCCTATCAGTGAAACCACTCTTCTTCCGCCGGTAGTGCCCTCGAAGATCGTGGCGGTTGGCCGTAATTACAAGGAACATGCAGATGAAAGAGGCCGCCCGGTTCCGGAAGAGCCTTTGCTTTTTCTTAAACCGCCTTCGGCCGTGATCGGTCCAGATGATATTATTATCTATCCGAAAATGTCAAAAAGAGTGGATTATGAAGGAGAGTTAGCCTTAATTATCAAGAAAAAAACATACCACTTATCTAAGGAAGATGATGTTCTCTCGTATATTCTTGGGTATACCTGTTTTAATGATGTAACCGCCCGTGATCTTCAGGATAAAGACGGGCAGTGGACACGGGCCAAGTCTTTTGACACATTTGCGGCTGTAGGGCCTTGTATTGCTACCGGATTAGATCCTGAAAAAATTGGGCTTAAAACTTTTTTAAACGGAAAACTGCACCAAAGCGGGAATACTCGGAATTTTATTTTTCCGGTATCTAAGCTGATCAGGTTTATCTCAAGAGTAATGACTTTATTTCCGGGTGATATAATAACCACAGGTACTCCCTCAGGAATCGGGCCTATGAATCCCGGGGATAGAGTAGATGTTCAGATCGAGGGGATCGGGACTCTGACCAACAAGGTAATGAGAACTCACAGCCCTGTAAAAATATCATTTCGTGAATAATCCAGGTATCCTGAATTATTTATCATTTACTAATTATCATTTACTTAGTATCATTTGTATCGACATTTTTTATGAATAATTCAGGATAGGTGAGAAGGAGGTTATCATGAAAATTTTTCTGGATACTGCAAACCTTAAACAGATAAAGGAGGCAGTCAGCTGGGGAATAGTAGACGGAGTTACAACTAATCCTACCCTTTGTTCCCGGGAAGAGGAAGCGTTTGAGGATTTGATCAAAGAGATATGCAGAATTGTTTCCGGGCCGATAAGTGTAGAATGTGTATCAAGCCGTGCTGAGGAGATCATTAAAGAAGCCAGGAGCCTGGCTAAGCTAGCTGATAATGTTGTAGTAAAGATTCCCATAGGAATTGAGGGGCTGAAAGCGATTAAAGCCCTGGCGCAGGAAGGCATACAGGCTAATACAACCCTGGTTTTTTCTCCTTTGCAGGCTCTATTAGCTGCTAAAGCGGGAGCTAGATATGTAAGTCCGTTTGTCGGCAGGCTGGATGATATCTCTCATGATGGCATGGATTTAGTGGATCAGATCGTAAATATTTTT
>JAUWTR010000328.1 GCA_030614645.1 Candidatus Aminicenantota bacterium | reverse complement strand
TTTTCCTGGAAATATCAATCAATCTTCGGAGTGTACTTCCCTCCCGGGATAGGTCTTCCTTATGGAATTTTGAAGGGGCAAGAGTCTGCATGGCAGGTGACATGGGAAGGGGCGAGATTACAGCACAGTCTACATTCTTATCGGCTAATATTGCTTCTACCGCCTGACAAAATGTTTTATCATCTGCAACCGGGGTAATATCAAGAGGATTACGAACATCTTGAAGCTGGTCTATGCCAAGTTGTTCAAGTATCCCAGCCAACTTCATTTTAGTTTCTTCTGCATACTCAGCCAATTGCAACTCTTTTTCTCCTTTTAAGCTGTCTGACATGATTACACACTCAAAGCCGGCATTTGAGATAAGCCCGACTCTATTCCCGCATATTTTTTTATTTGCCAAAAAGCACAAACACTTAATATAACTTTCAAATTCATATATACTCTCTGCAATAATCACCCCGGCCTGTTTCAAGACTGAACAGTTGACACTGTAGTCGCCTGCAACAGAGGCGGTGTGACTGGCAGTAGCGGCCATGCCTTGAGGCGACCTTCCAGCCTTATAAACTAACACGCTTTTTCCCGGCTGCTTAGTAATTTCTTCTGCTGCTTGGGCAAACTTCAAGCCGTCACCAGGCAAAAATCCTTCAATATATACCGCAAACACGCGGGCCTTGTCGTCTTGTTTTAAATAATGCAGGTAATCTGAAACAGTAAGGTCGATCTGGTTTCCGATGGAAACAGCATAAAGAGGTTCAATATCCGGGAGCTTACTCATCCGCGATATCATAAAAGCCCCACTCTGGCTCAAATAAACAAGATTAGTTTTCCGGGTATTTTTACGGGGAAGTCTATATATTTTATACTGGGGGACAAAAGTTGTATCAAAATTTCCGGGGCGTGAAAAAATACCCAGACAATTCCCTCCGTTTACGACAGGAACCAGTTTTCCCGCTTGCCTGCCGGCTGTTAGTTTAGCCTTTATTTTTTTCTCAAGGCCCTCAGTCCCCTCTTTTTCCCCGATGCCTCCAGAGATTATTATGAGCGAACGGGCTTTTTGAAATTCAATAATATCGTCGATGACTTGAAGGCTTTGTTCGGCTGCAATTGTTAAGACAAAAAGATCAACAGTTTCCGGGAGCTCTTTTACCCCCGGAACACATATACATCCTTCGATCTCTTTTTTCCCGGGCTTGACCACATACACCTTGTCTGCAGGAAAACCATTTCCTAAAATATTATTCAGGATAGTATGTCCAATATTCATCTTTTCTGAAACACCGATTATGCCAATGCAACGGGGCTTTAAAAGATGCCTGATCTTTTTATACAGCCGCTTTCCTTCTTGAAATCCCTCCCTGGAAAAACGGCATAAACCGTCCAGAGCAATAAGCTTTTTTTCCTTTATTACAAAAGGATTGACCTCTGCCTCTTCGATTACAAAATCACTATCTTGCGAGAAAGCAGAAAAATAGGCACCAAGCTGATGGAAACGGAAGTATGTATCCTCAAGCTCTTCCTTATCAATTAAAACGGGCCGACCGCGAAAAGGACCAGTTAGTTTATCATAAAGAGCTTGCTTCTTAAGTAAATCCCGGATCTTATCCTTGCAGAGCAGATGGGCAGAGGAAATAGAAACAGCTGTGCCTTCTTTTAACCTCTCGTTCATATATTCAACCTCTATTCCCCCTGTTCCGAGAGTAACAACAGGGCCGAATTCCCGGGAGGTCCTGAGGCCTACTAATAACTCAGAGCCAAATCCTTTTTCTTCGTATTCGACTTTTTCGCAGATCAAAACTCCTTTAATATCTGCTTTATTATTTTCTCCAACAGGTAATTGACTCGCATCTTTTTTGCTGGCATTCTGGACCCATTTCCTAAAATCAGAACCAATATTAGACAGCATCTCTCTAAGAGACCGGTTTACATCTCCCACATCTTTTTTTACAAACTTGATACCTCCCACATCCGATTTATGCAGGATCTGAGGAGAAACGATCTTTAAAACCAATTTTTCGCAAGAAAAGAAGGACAGGTCTTCAGCAGAAACATCCCTTCCCTTCTCTATAAATAGAAACTCCGGAGTCAGGATGCCTGCCGCCTGTAACAAAGCATAGACCTCATGTTCCAGAAGATATTCGTTTCCCGCGTTTTGGAAAATTTCTTCGATTTTATGAAAATTTATGCCCATAGTATTTTCCCCAAAAAATCAGAGGTTTTGACCATTCGCAGCCTCACGTCCCAAACGAAAAGCCTTAAGGTTCATTCCCACTATTTTTTCTCCCCGCGCTGTAAATAGAGCTTTAATATATTCTAAAAGATTCTCTTCTTTTAAAATAAGCCTGCCAGAGGCAGCTCCAAGTATGACCATATTCTGGGTTAGGGGAGAACCTGCTTCCCGCGCCAAAGCTCCGGTGTCAATAATAATAGAGTTATTCGCAGATTTAAGAGCCGCCAAGATCTCCTGAATTTCCGGATAATCCGGAATATTGATATACGGGGTGCTGCTCGTAACAATAATCCCGTCAGGGCTTAAAAAATCAACATAGCGTAATGCTTCGAGTGGTTCAACACTCAAGATCATATCGGCCTTGCCCTTAGGGATAAGGTCACTGAAAATCCGGCCTTCAGCCATACGGAGATGAGACTGGACTGCACCTCCACGCTGGGCCATACCATGGACCTCGGCCTGTTTGAAATCAATCTTCTGCTTCATAGCAGCATGATCAAGGACAAAGGCTATCGATAAAATTCCCTGCCCCCCTACTCCAGCCAGGATAATATCTTGCTTCATCACTTAGCTCCTTTTTTCTTTCTCTTGCGCACTTCCTGGACGCATTCCCGGAAAGCAACAATAACAGACAGTCCCTGGTGTTCTATCTCTTCTTTTAGAATCCTCTTATTCTCTTCCAAATTTTTAGGAAGAGGAATCAAAACACGTATGTGTTTTTTATCAACTCCGGCACCTTCGATCATTCTAAGCAATTTATCTCCAGATAAAAAGGAGGGTTGCCCTCCGGTCATGGCAACAGTAGCATTATCTGCAATAATAAGAGTCATGTTCGTATCAGCCGCAGCAGCATCAACTAAGGGAGTAATGCCTGAATGTGCAAAAGTCGAA
>JAUWTR010000333.1 GCA_030614645.1 Candidatus Aminicenantota bacterium | reverse complement strand
CAGATATCTGCCGTGTAGATACTCCCTCTTTTTCAAACGCATCCTGCAGGGCAATACCATTCATAATAGTTGCCAGCATTCCCATATAATCTGCTGAAGCCCGCTCTATCCCGATCGCTGTTCCGCCTACTCCTCGAAAAATATTTCCACCCCCGATCATTATTGCTATTTGAACCCCGAGATCATAGACTTCTTTAACCTCTAAAACAATAGATCTGGCTGATTCGAGATCGATTCCGTAAGGAAGGCTGCCTAAAAGAGATTCGCCGGATAATTTTAATAAAATTCGTTTAAATTTCGGCTTTTCCTGCTTCGGCATTTTTTATGAATAATCCAGGTTAATTATTAGGATTCACCCAAAGCAAACCTGGTAAACCTTTGCACTTTAATATTTTCTCCAAGTTTTGCTATATAAGATGCAATATGTTTAGTAATAGATACTTTGTCATCTTTAATAAACGGCTGGTCTAATAAACAGACCTCTGAATAAAATTTCCCTAATTTCCCCGTAATAATTTTATCAATAATCTCCGGAGGTTTATTGGAATCCTTGAACTGTTCCCGGATTATCTCTTTTTCCTGCTCTAATATATCTTCAGGGATATCTTCCAAAGAAAGATACTTTGGATTTGCAGCAGCTATATGCATGGCAATATCTTTAACCAACTGCTGAAAATCTTCAGTGCGGGCGACAAAGTCCGATTCGCAATTAACTTCAACCAAAACACCCAGCTTGTTATTCATATGGATATAGGACCCGACAATACCTTCAGAAGCCTCCCGGCTCATTTTATCTTTAGCCCGAGCATATCCCTTTTTCCTGAGAATAGTAATTGCTTCGTTAATATCGCCCTTACTTTCCTGGAGAGCTTTTTTGCAGTCCATCATTCCTATTCCTATGCGCTGCCGTAACTCATTGACTAGTTTTGCTGTAATTTCCATTATGCTTTCTCTTCTTTTTCAGATTTTTCCGGCTCCTTAGAAGGTTTTTTTGGTTTGTCCTCAGCAACAGCCTTTTCCTCAGTCTTAGTCTCTTTTTCAGGAGCAGCCTCTTTTTCAGTCTTAGTCTCTTTTTCAGGAGCAGCCTTTTCTTCTTTTTTTGTTATAGGTTTTTCTTTTTTGGCTGAAGTTGTAATAGCTTTTTTCCCGGCTTTTAATATTTCCTCTGCAGTCTTCTTCGATACTTTAGGTTTATCTTCTTCGGCTTCTTCTGCTTCTGCTTCCAGAGCTTCCTCCTCTTCTTCCTTTGCCTCAACTAACTCCTTCTCCATCCTCTTTTTTTTTGCCTTCCATAATTGCTTCAGATAACTTGGCTGTAAATAACTCAATAGCTCTGACAGCATCATCATTGCCAGGAATAGGATAATCAATCCCATCCGGATCAGCATTAGTATCAACCACTGCTACAATTGGAATACCGAGCTTCCTGGCTTCTGCAATAGCAATATCTTCTTTTGTCGAATCAATCACTATCAGAGCACCTGGCATTCCTTTCATATTTTTAACGCCGCCTAAATTTTTTGACAATTTTTTAAAGATTTTATCTTGCTTGGACTGCTCTTTCTTTGAAAGCAAATCCCAACGCCCGTCTTCTTTCATTTCTTCCAGCTCTGCCAACTTGTCAACGCTCCCTCTGATTACATTATTATTAGTAAGCAATCCACCCAGCCATCTTTGATCCACATAACATGCTTCGCACTGCAAAGCATAATCTTTAACAATATCCTGGGCCTGTTTTTTTGTCCCGACAATAAGGATATCTTTTCCTTCTGCAGCAATAGTTTCAATAAAATCTGTAGCCTCTCTAAAAATTTTTATTGTTTTCTGTAAATCGATAATATATATCCCATTTCTCTGACCAAAAATAAAATCCTTCATTTTTGGATTCCATCGATTGGTCCGATGGCCAAAATGAACTCCTGCTTCTAAAAGCTCTTTCATTGTTACTGAAACCAACTTTGATCCTCCATCTTATCTCTTGTGATATTGTGGTGATTTGCGAGCACCTAACCGTCCATACTTCTTTCTTTCTTTTTCGCGGGCATCTCTGGTAATCAACCCGGCTTCCTTTAAAGTAGGCCTTAATTCCTGATTAAACTCAACCAGAGCCCTAGTAATCCCTAAACGGATAGCTCCTGCTTGGCCTGTCGTTCCCCCGCCGTTTACTCGGATGAAAATATCAAATTTATTATCAGTCTCAGTCAGCATCAGCGGCTTTTTAATCGTCTGTTTGTTTCTATCCAGGCCAAAAACATCCTCAAACTGCCGGAGCCTTTTATTAACATATAAAGTTATATCACCTTTACCCGGTCTTAGAAAGACTCTGGCAACGGATGTTTTTCTGCGTCCTGTTCCATAGTATTGAATTAAGCTCAAGATTCCTCCTAAAACTGGTATTCCTGGGGTTTTTGAGAATCATGGGGGTGATTCGGGCCGCTATAGACCTTAAGTTTTTTTAAAATCGCTCGACCTAGTTTATTTTTGGGAACCATTCCATGGACAGCCTTTCGAATCACTTCCTCAGGTTCTTTATCTAATAACTCTTTGAGAGTCTTTTCTTTTATTCCTCCCGGGTATCCGGAATGGGAATAATACTTTTTTTGTTCCAGTTTATTTCCCGAGACTTTGATCTTCTCAGCATTAACTACAATTACAAAGTCTCCTGAATCCATGAAACTCACATATTTGGGATTTCTTTTCCCTCGAAGTATAATTGAGATTTCTGTAGCTAACCGCCCAAGAATTTTCCCTTCAGCATCAATCAACCACCATTTTTTTTCAATCTCTTCTTTTTTTGGAACGTATGTTTTCATTACTTTAAACCTTACTATTCATTACTCAAGTATAATGTGATGATAAAAGTATACTTATAGTGATGCAAAAATATACTAAATCTTCGGATAAATGTCAACTATATCCTCTAACAGCACAGTCAATAAAAAAAGGGGCCAAACTGTTTCCAATTCAGCCCCGATCAGAAATCTATAGTCTTAATTTAAACCAGCGAGCGGGTTAGTGGATCTCGCCGCTCTTCAAATCTTTTTCAAGTTGCTCTCTCTCGAGCTCTCT
>JAUWTR010000096.1 GCA_030614645.1 Candidatus Aminicenantota bacterium | reverse complement strand
GATAGAAGACCCTCTCTATGAAGAAGAAGCCCTGGGAAGAGCAAAAAACTTCCAGAGGATTTTATCTCAGCTGGAAAAAATCCACTCCGAAAAAGGCCCGCTTTTTGATGTTGGAGCCGCAACCGGGATACTTTTAGACTCAGCCCGCAGGGAGGGATGGATTCCAGACGGTATAGAACCCAGTGTATGGGCGGTAAAAGTGGCCAGGGAAAAATATGGGCTTGATCTTCAAGTAGGGAATTTTGAAAAGGCTGAGACTAAAACTAATTATACGGCCGTAACCATGATAGACTTTATTGAACATGTGCCCCAGCCCCGGGAAGCTTTGAAAAAAGCCTTTGAAATACTGTCCCCGGGAGGGACCCTCTGTGTGGTTACGCCAAATATCAGGAGTCTTGCAGCCCGAATCTCAGGCAATAAATGGTGGCACTTCCGGCCTGCCCACCTCAGCTACTTTACAAAAGCCAGCCTAACAGCACTCCTGGAAATTTCCGGCTTTCAGATCATAAAAATCCGAAAATATTCCTGGACATTCAGCGCCCATTATCTTCTCTCCCGGCTAAAAGGATTAAACTTTTTAATAAAAAATACTCGAATCGCTTCTTTTTGGAAGAAAATTCCGATAAAATTGGCTCTGGGTGATTCATTTGAGGTCTATACCCGGAAAAAATCGTGACATGAGATCCTACTTTAAAGCTATGCGGCCGGAAAGATGGCCGCGAAGTCTTGCCATATTTATTGGGAGTGCCGCTTTTTTCTTCCTGAACCATACTCATTTCCAGAGTTCAGAAATATTATGGCTTATATCCCGCTTATCTCTCATTTTCCTTTTGACCTGGGCCATCTCGACCGCTAATTATGTCATAAATGAGATTGCAGATGCTCCTTATGACCGGCACCATCCGACTAAAAAGCACCGACCCCTCCTCCAGGGAAAAATCCGGAAAGGCCCCTTTTTGTGTCTGGGCAGCCTTCTAATCCTGGGAAGCCTGGCTATATCCTGGTTATGCTTCTCAAAGCCTTTTTTTATCTCCCTGTTGGCTCTCCTTATTGCAGGATTTATCTATAATATTAAACCGGTCAGAACGAAAGATATACCCTTTATCGACTCGATTTCTGAGTCAGCCAATAACCCCATCCGGTTCCTTATCGGGTGGTTTGCCTTTGCTCCTACCCATTATTTCCCCCCTTTATCTCTTCTTCTGTGCTGGTGGTCATTTGGAAACTTTCTTATGGTAGCAAAAAGGCTTTCCGAATTCCGCTTTTTAAAAGACAAAGCCGGGGATTATAGGCTTTCGCTTAAACGGTATTCCCAGAGATCATTATTCTTTGGAATTGGGATAAGCGCCGGCGTGTTCTTTATTACCTACTTCGTTTTTGCCCTCGATTTTGACTTTCCATCTTTTTTATATCTCTCGCCATTTGTGCTCTTTTATTTTTTTCTGTTTTTTAAAAAAACATTGCAGGAAAAGGAAGTCATGGAAGAGCCTGAGCTCCTGCTCAGGCAGCCGATTTTTGCGCTCTACACTTTGCTCCTGGCTGCCGCATTTTTTATTGCATTTTTATTGGATACTGCAAAATAATTATGATAAATTAACAATATGTCTATCTCAGGGGAAAGACAATGAGTATTCTGGAAGTCACTTTAAAACTCCTTTTGGCTGTCGCCTTAGGAGGATTGATCGGCGTGGAAAGAGAAACCAGCCAGAAGCCTGCAGGATTTCGGACAAACATCCTTATCTGTCTGGGCGCTACGATGATGATGGTCCTTTCCAGGCTTGTTCTGGAAGGAAAAGAAGGATCAAGCGGAGATCTAATGAGAATGGCAGCAGGAGTCATCACAGGCATCGGCTTTATCGGAGCTGGAACTATAATCCAAGCAAGAGGAATGATCATCGGGTTAACTACAGCTGCCACCCTTTGGGCCGTAGCTGGTCTCGGCTTGATAATCGGAGCCGGTTATTATGTTATCGCCATCATATTTACTGCAACAATTACTCTTACACTGGTAATATTTAGACAATTCGAAGACTTTAGCTTAAGAAAGGATGCCTACCGGTACAGCCTCAAATCTAAATCCAAAGATACCCTAAACAATATAAAAAAGCTGGCCCTACACGAGGGAATTAGATTTAAAGAAATCAAACAGAAAAAAGAAGACAATATTTTCATTATCCAATTCACTTTTCCTTCTACAGAAGAAAAGGAGCAAAAGTTCTACCAGACTCTTTCCAGCCTCAAGGAGATCGTGGAGCTTAAGATTGACTGAAGAATTACTTCTTGCTACAACAAATCAAGGGAAAATAAGAGAGATGCAGGCCTTCCTGGCCGAACTTCCTATCCTGATTTCTTCTATTCAGAATCTCAATGTAGGGTCATCTTTCCAGGAGACCGGAAAAACATTTAAGGAAAACGCCCGTGGAAAAAGCCTTTTCTACAGCCGGAAATGGGAGGGAATCACTCTAGCGGAAGATTCAGGATTGGAAATAGACCATTTAAAGGGTGCTCCAGGGGTCATTTCTGCGCGTTTTTCCGGCCCCAAAGCAACAGATGAAACAAATATTGAAAAAGTATTGGATTTAATGAAAGAAGTCGAACAGGAACACAGGAAAGCCAGGTTTGTCTCCTGTATGGTAGTGTCCCGAAAAGCGATTGTTATTAAAACAATCATGGGTTATGTTGAAGGATATATCACGTTTCAAAAAAAGGGCACAAATGGTTTTGGATATGATCCTATCTTCTATTTCCCCTCCCTCCAAAAAACATTCGCAGAGCTACGGCCGGAAGAAAAAAATTTAGTCAGCCACCGCGGACAGGCTTTGAAGAAGCTTAGATCATTCCTCAGCCTGAATTATTCATAAAAATTGCCGCTGTTCGGGGGACACTATACTTAATTCCGAACTTGGAATTAAGTATAGTGTCCCCCGAACTCTTTTATGAATTATTCAGGATAGGTTAACATCCGTAAACGGATAATGTAAACTGCCATTTACACTGCTATCCTATTGCCAACTTCTAATCTGTTGATATTAAAGCAATTAAAAAGGAAGCAGATATGGCCTGAAAATTGCAAATAAATGATAAAAGGAGGTTGCAATGAAAAGATTAAAATCAAAAACCATGGCAACAATTGTTTTATCAGCATTTGCAGTAATGTCTTTCTTTCTTCTCCCCATCCAGGCAGCGTCTAAAGTTATAGACCAAAAGATCAACATCAACACAGCTTCAGCAGCAGAGCTCCAACAATTACCCCGCATAGGCGAGAAAGTGGCTCAAAGGATCATTGATTTCAGAGAGAAGCACGGAAATTTTCAGAAGATCGAAGAAATCATGAAAGTAAAAGGAATCGGCGAAAAAATGTTTACAAATTTAAAAGAACTCATCACTGTAGGCTCCGGGTAAGAAGATGTCTAGGGAAGAGGGGTTCTCTCCCCTCTTCCCCGAGGCTATGAACGGGGATGGCTTTTTTTATACACCTCAAGCAGGCGTTTTAAGTCCATATGCGTGTATTTTTGAGTTGTAGCCAGGCTCTCATGCCCAAGCAGCTCTTGAATAATCCGCAAATCTGCCCCTCTGCTGAGAAGATGTGAGGCAAAAGAATGTCGAAGGGAGTGAGGGCTGATTTTTCTTCTTACGGCTGACCTTTGAATATAAAAACTAACGGTCCGCTCAACCGAACGAGTACTCAGTCTTTGCCCACGATAATTTAAAAACAGAGCTTCCTCATCTATTTTACCTTTATTAATCATCATCCTCCGACTTATATATATCCGAAGTCTCTCTTCTGCAGTTTTGCCAAAGGGGATCATGCGTTCTTTTTTCCCTTTTCCCTTCACTCGAATAAGCCTTTCTTCAAAATTCAGGTCCTCAAAGTTAAGGCCGATAAGTTCAGAAACCCGAATGCCGGAAGCATAAAGCAGTTCCAGCATGGCGTTGTCCCGTAAATCCAAAACTTTTCCCGAGCGGGGAAAGTCCAGGAACTCGGCCATCTCTTTCTCAGTCAGAAAAGAAGGTACTGTCTTTTCTTGTTTAGGAGTAGCCACTATTTTCGCTGGATTATCAGCCATCCATTTTCTCTGTATACAAAATTGATAAAAAGAACGGATAGCTGCCAGCTTGCGGCTGCTTGTAGATTTTTTAACCTTTTTCTCATAGAGGACAGCCAGAAATCCCCTGATCACGATATTATCAGCCTGTTCCAAATTTAATTGTTTATTCTTTAAATAGTTTTTAAACTGAAGCAAATCACGCCTGTATCCGGAAATAGTATGGGGGGATGCATTTTTTTCGTATTTTAAAAAATCTAAAAATTTAGATAGCTTATCACTCATTCCTTATTTTTTTCCCAGATCTGTTTCGCTTTCACAGCTTCTTTATAACCACAATCCTTATCACTGCAATATAAATAAGAATCCTCTTTCATAGTGTTTTTACGTAGCAAAAATTCCCGGTTACATTCAGGACACGGCTTCTTTACCGGTTCATCCCAGGAAGCAAACTTACATTTGGGGAAATTACTGCAGCCGAAAAATAATTTCCCTTTCCTAGTTTTTTTCTGCACAATCGAGCCGTCACATTCCGGGCACGATATCCCGGTATCCTTTTTTTCTTTTTTAATGTATTTACAGGAGGGATAATTAGAACAAGCCACAAAAGGGCCATATTTTCCCCTGCGCAAAACCATTTGCGAACCACATTTCGGACACTTTTCATCAACCGACTTAGCCTCTTTTTTGCCGATACTTTGCTTAAAAGTACAATCCGGATACCCTGAACATGCTTTAAATCTGCCATATCTCCCTGATTTAATAACCAGTTTCTTCCCGCATTCAGGACACTCATCCTCTGACGGAATCCCCTTAGCTTTGATACTTTCTGTCTTTTCCGCAGCATTAAGGTTTTTTTCCAACAGAGAATTATACGATCCTAAATAACCAACCCATTCTTCTTCCCCTTCGCTTATTTTGTCTAATTTTTCTTCCAACTGGGCAGTAAATTCAAACTTCATCAAATCCGGAAAATTTTCAATCAGATAATCAGTGACAAATATCCCAAGTTCAAGTGGAATAAACTTTCCTTTCTCATTGATAACATAATCCCGGTTTAAAAGGGTAGAGATAATGGGGACATAAGTACTGGGACGGCCAATGCCACGTGCTTCCAGCTCTTTCACTAGGCTCCCCTCTGTATATCGGGGAGGAGGCTGGGTAAACTTTTGTTCCGGCTCCAGCTTAAGCAGCTTCAGCTCTTCGCCAGGTAGGGCTTTAGGCAGTATCTCCCCTTCTTTATTTTTTCTGGGATATGCGGCCATGAACCCATCAAACTGTATTACTTCCCCTTTTACCTGGAATTGGTATTTCCCGGCCTGGATATCAAAAACCGTCTCTTCGATCAGAGTAGGGTTCATCTGTGAAGCAATAAACCGGTTCCAGATCATAGTATAAATCCTGTACTGCTCTTTATTTAAAAAAAGCTTTGTTTTTTCCGGGGGAAGATCGAAAGATGTCGGCCGGATAGCTTCATGGGCATCTTGTGCCTTCTTTTTATTTTTATAGATCCTTGGCTTCCCAGGTAAATATTCAGCAGAATAGCCATCCTTGATAAATTTCCGGCAGCTCTTAATAGCATCGTTTGAGACCCGGAAAGAATCCGTCCGCATATATGTAATAAGCCCTACCAATCCCTTGTCTCCAATGTTTATGCCTTCATACAACTTCTGAGCGACCATCATTGTTTTTTTGACCGAAAAACGGTTGATGCGAAAACTATCCTGCTGAAGGGTACTGGTTATATATGGAGCCTGGGGGTTTTTCTTTTTCTCTTTGATTTTAACATCTTTGAGTTCAAAAGGAAGCTTCTTTAGCTCAGTTATAATATTTTCTGCTTCCTTTCCTGTCTTAATTTTTTTCTTGCTGCCCCCGATCTTATACAGGCTGGCTTGAAACTCAGGAGGATTGGAAGCCTTCAGATAAGCTGTGAGTTTCCAGAACTCTTCCGGATTAAAATCTTTTATCTCCTTTTCCCTTTCACAGATCAAACGTAAGGCAATAGACTGCACCCGCCCTGCACTCAAGCCTCTGCCGATTTTTTCCCACAGCAGCGGACTAATGCGGTAGCCGACCAGTCTATCTAAGATACGCCTGGTCTGCTGAGCATTAAATTTGTCCTGGTCCAGTTCAATCACATTACTAAAAGACTCTTTCACAGCTCTGCTTGTTATCTCATGAAACATCACGCGCCTGATATTTGGATTAAAATCCTTCAGAATAGCGGCCAGGTGCCAGCAAATTGCCTCTCCTTCTCTATCCGGGTCAGCAGCAAGCAGGACAGAATCACATTGTTTTGCAGTCATCTGTAATTCAGTCACAGTTTTTTTCCGCGCCTTAAGAACCTGATATTCAGGCTCAAAGTCATTTTCTATGTCAACGCCCAGGCGGCTTTTAGGCAGGTCCCGAATGTGCCCAAAAGATGCTTTTACTAAATAATCAGAGCCAAGATACCGATTTACAGTCTTAGCTTTAGCTGGAGATTCAACAATAACCAAATGTTTTGCCATTATAATTTCCTTTGAAAATATTTTCCCGGACTCTGGGCAATCATACCGTTTAGCTCTAACTTTAGCAAATGAGAAAGAACCTCGGATACAGACAGGCCGCTTCTTTCCACAATTGCATCAATATGAATCATCGAATCCGGTTTGAGAAGATCATATAT
>JAUWTR010000243.1 GCA_030614645.1 Candidatus Aminicenantota bacterium | reverse complement strand
GTATCCGGACTGCCTTGAAGGAGGGGAAATGTAAAAATTTTAAGAAGCTCAGGATCAGCGAAGGCAAAACCATCCTCGTAAAAGCTGTTGTCTCCGACCCGAACAATTCTCCCGCGGGAACGTCTAAAACGAACCGCCTCGAGGACCTGTGGATAATCTTTTTTAAAGGCAGGGCCAAAACCTGTTGGAAAGACAGGATAAGCGAGAAGCCGACCGTCTGACATTTGTTCGTGCTCCACAGCGCGAAAAAGCTGATCGGCATTTTCGTGAAAGGAGTCGAAACTCAATTCATTCCAAACCCAGAGTAGAATCAGAATGCAGGAGGCCATTCCGACCGTAAGCCCAGCCAGGTTGATAAAGGAATAAGCCTTATGCCTTTTGATTTTCCGGAAGGCGATTTTAATATAGCTCCATACTAAGGAAGGCTTGACATAGAAGGGATGCCAAAACGGACGACTTCTTTTTTTCTTTTCAAGATCAAACATTTTATCACCTCAACCTTTAATAATCCTAAATATCTACTCCAAGGTTTTACAGGGGGGATATCTGAGAAAATTTTATGTCTTTACTCTTAAGAGTTGTTCCCAGCGTTTTTTCCAGCCCTGCTAAAGAGAGATTATAATCAATGACTGCTCTAATTTCAGCGCTTTTTGCATTTGCAAGGTCTCTTTGAAACTGAAGCACAGTATAGTTTGTTGAAAGGCCTACTATCAGTTTTTTCTCTTCCGCCGCAAGTGTTTTTTCAGCAAGTTCGCTTGCTGTCTTATAGGCATGGACACGCTTATAATTAGACATTACATTTCTAACAGCATTTCTTATTTCCAGAAATGCCTGTTGTTCATCATTCTGTAATTTAAATTTCGCCTGTTTAAAATTAACTTTTGCCTGGGCAAACTGAGCACGAGAAAAAATCGTCGCCACAGGTATGGAAAGGGTCAGCCCTACAGACCAGTTTTTATAGGCAAAAGAAAAAGTATCTTTTAAAGATTTTGTAGCATCCCCAGGAATTTTTCCCACTACTACATCTGTAAGGGGATTATTATCTTGATAAAGTATCTGGGTTCCTGATAGACCAGGGCTCCAGTATGAAACATCAAAACTTAAGCCAGGAAGAAGCTGATTCTTGGCATAACTTAATTCAACATCTTTACTTTTTATGTCAATACGGCTTGCCTTAAGGTCAGGTCGGTTCTGCATCCCAATCAGCAGTGCCTCATCAAGACTTATATCATTTTCTTTATAAGTCGGCTCGTCAACAGGGATTATATTTTTAATCTTTACATCCTCCTCTGCAACAAGATTAATAATAGTTTTCAAGGTGTCTTCATTGTTTTTAACCAGATACTCAGCTTCTATAATATCGGCTTCTCTGGCAGCTACTTCAGATTCAGCACTCAATACCTCTATAGGAGCAAGCACACCTACTTCCACCTCTTTTTTGTTTTTTGCCAGTAAGTCAAGGGCAAGTTTAAGAGATTGTTGCTTGGCTTTAAGGTTTTCTATGCTGAACACAAGTTCCCAGTAAGCTTCTTCAACATTATATATAGTCTGTATAAGCGATTCTTTAAAATTTGCCTCTGATATTTGAGTGTTGTTATTAGCTACAATGATTTCCCTGCGGGTTACTTTAAATCCAAAATCCTTTAAAAGAGGCTGAGACAAGGTAAATGAAAGCGAGCTACCTTATCGGGGATTTATTGTCTGAAACTTCCTGTTGGAATCGCTTTTGTAAGAATAAAGGGATACGGAAAGAGTCCCTCCTGTAGGAAAGAGCTGCCCTAATTGGACGCCGTAATCATCAATCATAGAGGTTACTTGTTCTGCTGCATCAATCCAAGAAAAAGAAGGATTATTGGTCTCCTGTGTTCCATAATTAAAAGACAGGGAAGGCAGGAATATTTCTTTCTCCACAGAAGCAGATATATCTGCGAGCTCTGGATTTAAAACTTCAACAGCTATGTTTAGATTGTTTTTCAAGGCACCTAAGATGCATTCCTCAAGAGTAATAGGAATTTTACTCTCCTGACCGCTAAATGTGACTGCTGATAATAATATAATTAGAACGCATATTCCCGTTATCTTTTTATACATTTTTATCCTCCTGATAAAGTTTTTCTTTCTGGCAGATTAATGGTCATTAGTCTATTACGTATTAAGCAATAAATATGCCATTATCTTTTTCAGGGGAAAAAATACTAATCTAAATATATTTTCTGCGTAAACTGTTCGATATTGAACATCTATTGTCTTGACAGCGAACACTTTATATATGAAAGAAGGGCCAAAAAATCCTCTTGATTATGTTTTGAACCGAACATAATCTATCCGTATATGAAGAGGTTTTAAAAATTATAATCCATATTGACTTTGGTATAAATCTTGCTTTATCATTATTGAGGGAAAAAAATGGAAAATCAGATTGAGGCCAGAGTGTTAATCGTAGATGATGACCTGGGTGTATTACAGGCAGCTCAGTTCTATTTAAAGCAATATGTAAAATTAATAGATATCAGCGACAATCCCGAAGAAATGATCCGGGCATTTCAACCAGGACAGTACGACGTTATCCTTCTGGATATGAACTTTACGCTGGATCTAACCAGCGGGGAAGAAGGATTTTACTACCTAAGAGAATCAAAAAGAATCGATCCTGCAATTGAAGTTATTTTGATTACTGCTTATGGGGATGTGGAATTAGCAGTAAAAGCCATCAAAGAGGGGGCCACTGATTTTATTTTAAAGCCCTGGCAGAATGAAAAATTATTAGCCACGGTTACCACCACATTTAAATTATATCAGAGCAGAAACAGGATTAAGATTCTTCAATTCCAAAAAGAACAGCTTATTGATAATATTAATAAGCATTTTTATAACCTCATTGGGACTTCCAAACCAATGCAGGATGTTTTTTCTATGATCAAAAAGGTATCTAAAACCGATGCCAACATATTGATCACCGGGGAGAATGGAACCGGAAAAGAATTGGTTTCAAGAGCTATCCATCGGGACTCATTGCGCTGTCATGAACCCTTTATCAGTGTTGATATGGGAGCAATCAGCGAAACTCTGTTTGAGAGTGAATTATTCGGACATAAAAAGGGTTCTTTTACAGATGCTATAAAAGATAGGGCAGGGCATTTTGAAATCGCTTCCAGCGGAACCCTCTTTTTAGATGAAATAGGAAATCTCCCCTATCCCTTACAGGCAAAAATTCTGCGGGTTATGGAAAGCCGGGAAGTCAAAAGATTAGGACGCAATCAAAACATCCCCATCAATATTCGCCTAATATGTGCCACCAACCTGGATATCCACAGAATGGTAAGGGAACGTAAATTTCGGGAAGACCTCCTTTACCGGATAAATACCATTGAAATAAAACTGCCACCCCTCAGGGATCGGGACCAGGATATCATCCTGCTGGCCAATACATTTCTGGAACAATACTGTAAAAAGTATAAAAAACCCCTCAAAACCCTCACAACAAAAACCCAGGAAATGTTAAAAGTATACCATTGGCCCGGCAACATAAGAGAGTTAAAACATTCTACTGAAAGAGCCGTGATAATGAGTGATAAGGACCGCTTAACCCCAGATGATTTCTTTTTTTCCTCTCAAAAAGACAGGATGGAAAAAGTCCCAGATAACTTAACCTTAGACCATCTTGAGCAGGAATTCATAATCAAAGCCCTTAAGAAACATAATAAAAATATTTCAAAGGCTGCCAAAGAACTGGGTTTATCCCGTTCAGCATTATACCGCAGAATGGATAAATACAATATCACTCTATGAAAAGATATTTTAAAAAATTTAAGATCCGGGTTTTTATCCAGGTATTATTAATTTGTATCAATATTTTCCTGGGTATTTTCCTTTATATTTTATACCAAAATTTCCTGATAGTTGGAATTTGTCTGATTTTATTATTGTTACTTGTCTATCATCATGTAAAATATATGGATCTAACCAATCGCAATTTTAAGCGATTCC
>JAUWTR010000307.1 GCA_030614645.1 Candidatus Aminicenantota bacterium | reverse complement strand
CGCCTGATATTTGGATTAAAATCCTTCAGAATAGCGGCCAGGTGCCAGCAAATTGCCTCTCCTTCTCTATCCGGGTCAGCAGCAAGCAGGACAGAATCACACTGTTTTGCAGTCCTCTGTAATTCTGCCACAGTTTTTTTCCGTGCCTTAAGAATCTGATATTCGGGCTCAAAGTCATTTTCTATATCAACGCCCAGGCGGTTTTTAGGCAGGTCCCGAATATGCCCAAGAGATGCTTTCACTAAATAATCAGAGCCAAGATAACGATTTACAGTCATAGCTTTAGCTGGAGATTCAACAATAACCAAATGTTTTGCCATTATAATTTCCTTAGATAATATTTTCCCGGAATCTGGTCAATCATACCGTTTAGCTCTAACTTTAGCAAATGAGAAAGAACCTCGGATACAGACAGGACGCTTCTTTCCACAATTTCATCAATATGTATCAATGAATCCGGTTTGAGAAGATCATATATCTTTTTTTCCTGACCATTGAGACGCAAGCCCTTTTCTGTCTTTTCAGGCTCACGCACAAGTACTTTTTCTTTAATATAAAGCGGTAGCCCCTCAACTACATCCTCCCAGTCTGTCACAGGTTTTGCCCCGGTTTTAATAAGCCAATTTGTCCCCCAGCTTAGTTCAGAGGTTATATTTCCAGGTACAGCCATTACTTCCCTATTCTGTTCCAAGGCAAGGCGGGCGGAAATTAACGATCCGCTTTTTTTTGCTGCTTCTATTACAACCAGTGCTGTTGCCAAGCCGCTTATTATCCTATTCCTTAAAGGAAAATGATACCCAAGAGGATCAGTCTTCAGGGAATACTCGGTTACAACCACACCTGTTTCGATTATCTTTTCAAACAATTTTTTATTTTCTCTGGGGTAGATATTTCCAAGCCCTGAGCCTAAAACAGCCAAGGTTTTCCCTCCTTTTAGCGCGCCCCAGTGAGCAAGAGAATCGATCCCACGGGCCATCCCGCTAATAACTGTCAAACCACATTCGGCCAAATCAGCAGACAACTTTTCAGCAACAGCCCTTCCATAAGGTGTCGTTTTGCGTGCTCCAACTATGGCAACTGCCGGGCTTTTAAACAGTTTAACATCGCCTGCATAATAAAGGACGATAGGAGGATCGAATATTTCTCGCAAATGTTCAGGATAATTATCATCCTCTATTGTAAGTATATTGTAATTTTTTTTACTCAGCTGCTCGATCTCGCGGCACGCTTTATCAAGCATCCTGGAAGACAGCAGGGTTTTAGCCCTTTCTTTATCAACACCTAATGCAATGATGTGACTTAACCGGGCTTTAAAGATATCTTTTACTGTAGGGAAATTCTCAACAATGCTTTTTATTTCCTTTAAATATTCTGCAAAAACAAGATTTAAGCAAACCCAGTATTTTGTGTCTTCTTCCATTGAATAATCCAGAAGAGATTTTACATCACTGGCAAGAAAAATCAATATCCAAATAGAATCGAACTGGAAGTAAAGAAAACTCCAGCTACAGCTCCTGTCATTAAGCAAGCCAAAGTTGCTGCCAGGAGTGCCCTCAGGCCAAGCCGGGAAAGGTCTTTCATCCGCCCGGGAGCCAGAGCACCCACTCCTCCTACAAAAATAGCTAATGAGGCCACATGAGCAAATCCGCACAAAGCATAAGACGCGATTATAGCAGAGCGGGGATGGATGAGAGTATTTTCGGCCAGAAGCTTAGCCAGATGCTGGTAGGAAACGACTTCGGTAACAATGGGGCGTTCTCCCAGAATCTTAGCGATCTCAAAAGCATCCGCAGGGGGGATACCCAGGAGAAGAGCGAAAGGATAAAATATATATCCGAGTAATGACTGAAAGGACCAGTCAATGTTCCAACCAAACCAGTTATTTAAATTCCCGCCGAACCAACCAAGAATAAGGTCAAGCAGAGCCATTATCCCCAAAAAGGCAATCAAAAGCGTTACAATCCCTCCTAAAAGCTTCAACCCACTGTTGGCACCATTAATAATAGCCATGATCAAGTTGTCTTCTCTTTCATAATGGGGTTTTATGTTCAATCCCATGGTAAGCGGCTTTTCTGTCTCAGGTACGATCAATTTGGCCATAACAACCGCAGCCGGCGCTGATAGCAGAGAAGCTGAGACCAGATGCCCGGCAATAGTAGGCAGCTGAGCTTGTAAATAGAATACATATAACGCCAGTACTGTAGAAGCAATCGTTCCCATTCCAGCGGTAAGAACCGTTGCCAGTTCCGATTTTGTCATACTTTTTAAATGCGGTTTGACTACAAGCGCTGACTCAATCCCGACAAAAATATTACTGGATGCACTGAGTGCTTCTGCTCCGCTTATGCGCATAAGCTTAGTAAACACATAAGAAAACCCCCGTATTATCAAGGGCATAATACGTAAATAATAAAGAGCAGACACGAGTGCGGCAAAAAATATTACAGTCGGAAAAGCCTGAAAAGCCAAAAAAGAACCTAACGAAGTCTCGCCGGCTTCATTGACTGTCCCGGGAGCTAAGGCAAGCCGGCCGAAGACAAACTTTGTCCCTGCAGTTGCACTATCCAGCACAGCCACCACAATGTTATTAACAAAAAGAAAAAATTTCGCTCCCACCGGGATTACAAAAATAAAGAGGGCAAAGACAAGCTGTAAGCTGATCCCCCAAAACACCACCCGCCAGTTTACATTCTTGCGGCTTCCAGAGCACAACCAGGCAAAACCTGCAATAACGAAAATACCTAAAAAACTGATGAGATTATAATAGTTCATAGAAGATAACTCATAGCAATAAACCAGCTGAGATTCACAACGACAAAGTCTGCTGTTGCAAGATCTGCTGGGCATAAAGGGACATAGACTTGACTATAAATGTATCAATAAAAATAAGCACAACAAATACGATTATCGGGCTTATATCTATTCCACCAAATTTATAAGGAGGAAAATATTTTCTCACAGGGCCTAATACCGGTTCAGTAAAACGATAGAGTAGAACCTGCACTTGATATAAAGACGGAACTCTTATCCAGGAAAGTATTGCCCGGAAAACAAGAACCCAAATATAAAGCATTAATATAAAATGGAGGATTCCTGCTACTGCATTAATAAAATTAGCCAATAAAATCATTTTCCTTAACTATTCATAAAAAATGTCGATATATGCATGATACCTTTTTTAATTACTATTTTACAGTGATTGATTCGTATATCCTATTTACCATTTCGTTTTCGATGTAATCTCTATATTATAATCGACATTT
>JAUWTR010000064.1 GCA_030614645.1 Candidatus Aminicenantota bacterium | reverse complement strand
GAGATGAACGCAAATAGATTTATTTAGGTTAGCATGAACTATTAACGAGTCGAATTTAGGAATGACTGTTAAATTTTATTGATTTTGGTAGAATTTTTAATTCGATTTGATCCCTCTTTCCTAAAAGTTCTCCATTGTATTGAATAGGGAGATTTTTCCCCTTAAAAAGTATTTTTTTGGCTTTAAAATGTTGTTGGGTTTGCTGGAATGTACCGAAATAGATGCGGGGGAAATAGAGAAGAAATTTCCAGCTGCTGATCTCAAAAAAAGTGATGTCAATATACCCATCATCGATTATTGCTTTTGGAGCCATTTTCCAACCGTAGCCAAAATGTCTGGTTTTTCCGATATGGGCATCAAATACTTTTAACTTTAAATGCTTTTTGTCAAAATGTTCACCGGAATCATCAATGCCGTCGATAAGCTCGACTTCCTGTTCTTTCCGGGATAATTTAAGCATGATCTTAGCTGCTAGGATATGGCCGAAAAACCCTGGCACTCTATGTTTGAGCTTTTCCACCAGAACCTGAGCTGTGGCTCCTATACTGCCGAAAGTGGCGACCTTTCCGTCAAAATCTATCAGGTCGATTTCTCGGGTTTTGCCTTCAGTGATAATTCTAATAGCTCTGGCTACGTTTAAAGGAATGTGAAGAGAAATACAAAAAGCATTTCCACTTCCAAGAGGAATTATCCCTAAAGATACGTCTTTTGGTTTTTCGGATTGTACAATTCCCTGAATTATGTCAGCTATAGTTCCATCTCCTCCGGCTGCAACAATAATGTCATTTTTTAAACAGAGATTTTTTGCAGTCGAGATGGTAGATTCTTTATTTTCATGGGTATCGATTATTTGGCCCGGGAGTTTATTCTGGATATATTTTCTTAATAGGATATTTCGCTTCCATTTTTTATTGGCTGCATGAGGGTTAATAATACAGGTAATTTTTTGGTCGGGGTTACTCCTTTTTTTTTGCATTTCGTTTACAGCTTTATAAAGAATACGATATATTATTACCAAAAAATGAGGAATTTCGCAAATTCTATGTTAAAATTAATCATCTCCATCTCCGTGATAGATATAGAAAGCAGGGGGAGATGGATCAAGCTATCAGATTCATCAGGCACTATTTAATATCCGACTCAGCTCCCCATTAACAGGAAGCATCCTCCCTGCTTTCTTAACTATTTTTCTGTATTGTCAGTTTCCGGTATTTGATCGACGAGTTTGATTTTGTCCTTTATAGGAGGATCGAATTTTCCATTTCCGTCCACATCGATAAAGATGGGATTGGTTAGAGCATAAGGGAGGATAGCATTGCTTGAAAGTCCGTCCTGAGCTGTGGCCTGCATAACAGGATAGAGGCTTTTTTTGCCTAAGATTTCGACAACAATATAGGAATCCTCTTTGATATTCAACTGTATTTTTTTTGTAAAATCTAAGGCCCCTGGATTTTTTTGTTGTATCGGAAATCCCAAATTTCTTTTTCCATTGATTATTAGCCGGACCATATCCAAAGCAACCCAGGAAGCACTTTGGACTCTGACTTCTAAGTCCACATTCCCGTCTTTGTCTGTTAAGGTATCTCCACACTTAAAAGTGTCATTGACTTTAACATCGATTATCGGGCCATTACTGGCAAATGAGTGGCCCCATTTTATTGCTTGTATCAGAGTATTTTCATCAAGATCGCCTCCCTTTTCACCATGGTAATAGACATATGTAAGTGAGTATCCAGGCTCTCTTTGGTCGATTCCGTGTGAATCAGAGGAACCAACCAGGGGATAGTAGTAGCCGCGGTTTAAAAGATGAAGCCAATCCTGTATGGAAGCGGCATTGGCAGGATGGCAGTAAGGACCGTTTATTATTTCCAGAACATCAAAAGAAGTGTCAAAACCTTTTAAAGCATAAGCGGCTGTTTCCGGGTCAAGCTGGAACATATTGAAATAGCCCAGGGTACCGCTCCTGGGATGATTTACTTGTATAAGAGTTTCGGGATCGGTTTCTCGGCTTAGTTTAAAGAGTGGGGTCACAGTGTCGGATACTGGATTTATTGCTCCATTGTTTTTTTTATCTTCCCGGTATGTCAGAGGGTAAGTATTATAGTGGATCATTCCGTTGATGGTTACTTCATTACCGAATATAAAAGAAAGAATATTTTCCAGGCCTGTGGATTTAAGAGCAGGGAGATAGTTGGTGATATAGTTATGGTCTGTTAACATGGCTACTTCAATGCCTTCGGCTGCCAGGGATTTCACCCGGGCTGCAATGCTCATCTTCCCATCTGATTTTGGTGTATGCATATGGGGGTCTATGGATATCAAATCTGCTGTATCGACTTCTTTATTGATATGGAAGTCAAATTTTTGCTGGTCGTTTTTCAGGATTTCTACTACCTGTTGGTCGAACGAATATTCAGGACCGCGTGAAGCATATATAAGATAGGTTCCGACCGGCAGAGTGATCTCGAGGCCTTGTTCGCCGGAGAAGCGAGAGTTTTTAAATGTCTCCCAGTATTTCCCGGTTATCAAGGGATTGTCCGGTTTGAAGTAAGGGGATTCAGTCGGGGATAGACCAATAAAAGTAACTTTTCCCGGGACAAATTTCCCCTGCCCGGTTAAGATCCGGACCTTGATTTTTCCCTTAGCAGTATCCTTGATAGTACAGATATTTTCTTTACCAGAACCTGCAGCAAAGGTTTTTCTATGTACAGCTGGAAATAGATTTGCCCTGGCGGAATAAGTGCCTTCTGGAAGAGGGATGCCTGTGATCTTTTTTGATGTTAAAAATGTACGGAAAAAAATCGATCCGGATAAGACGTCACTTATAATCACTTCAGCCAGGTTTCCCTCATATTCTTCCAGGAGGATTCCGGCTTGTACAGTTTTTGCCCCCAGGATCTGATAAATCCTTTCCATCAAACTGGCAACCTGGCTGTCGACCAACAGAGAGTAGCGGACATTAAAGCTTTTTTCCGGAGCTAGAGAGTCTTTATCGTTATCTGATGTCGAATTAAGGTTTATCCAGCCTAGGGCCAGGTCTTCTTTCTGATATATTCTGAAGTTTAAACTGGGGAATATTTCTTTGTGAAAAGGGGAAAAAGAATAACGGGTGTTTGTTCCGCATAAGACTGAGTAGGAGAATTTATCTATTGTATTTTTTCCGGTATTTATTATGGTGGAGGAAATATCTATTTTTCCTGATTGTGGGATAAAATTGTAAGTCGTTGTAATACTGGCTTTTTCTCCCCGGTATCCCTCATAATTTCCGGTTGCCTCCATACTCAGGGAACTTTCAGCAGTCAAGCTTTCTATCTTTTTAACTGAGGAATAAGCAACGAACTCCTGTTTATCCCTAAGTTTAAGGTATGGAGAGCCTATACAAATAAGGTTGTTAAGGTTTTTTCCGGCAGGGACAAAGCTGATCAGGCATCCCCTAGTATCAGCAATAGGATAGTTTAAGATGGATTGAAAAATTTGGGAGGAAGCGCCAATAACCGCTAGATTATTTCCAAAAGAGATGACATGGTCTGCGGTTTGAGTGATTTTGGGCTGTTCTTGGGCAGCAGTCAGGGCAATCGGGATAAACAGTAAACATATAAGGGCTAAAATTTTCTTTAAGATATTCATTTTTTCCTCCAATCTATTATTCTCATATCTTATATATTAAAACCTGATTGGATTCAAACTTTTTCCTCTCAAGCAAGTAGCCTCTTGCTTTTTAACAGCATGTTTCGGTAAAATTAGATTAAATGAGAGATTTAGAAGTGATCCATGAGTTAAAGGGAAGACGTTTTTTATTTGCGGTTGAAACTTCAGATAAGTTAGCTGAGTATGCAAAGTTTGAAGAGTTGAGATATGAGATATGGGAGGACCCGGATGATAACTTTTCAGCAGCCAGGAATATGGCCGGCCAAAATATTTTCAATGATGGAAGCAGCCTCTATATAGGGATATATATAGAGAGTAAAAATGGGAGGTTTCCTAAAAATAGAGAGCACCTGATTGGATTTTCTTATGGCTATGTCGGGATCAAAGACCTGAATATTGGCTATAGAAATCCGGCTAACTTGGAATTTTATTCCCAGTATGCTTCAGTGAAGCAGGATTTTCAAAAGTATGGCCTGGGTTTTTTTTTAAAACAGTTTCAAAGGCAAAAAGTAATAGAGATTTTAGGCATTAATACAATTACCTGCACTTTTGACCCTTTAACCGGAGTAAATGCCTATCGAAATTTCCATATCTTTGGAATGGAGGTTATTGCGTATAAAGAGGCATTTTATAAAGGATTTGCGGGAAAACTAAACAGGGTAGATGTCCCTAGTGACCGCTTTTTTGTATCATGGGATTTGAAGAAAGAGATCAAGAGGCCTAAATATGACTTGGAACTTTTACTCGAAGAAGATAGATTAATTGTCTATTCTGAAAGCCGGGAGGTCAGAGGGAAAACCGGGCAAGTTTGCCTGCCCGTAGTAAAAAAAGGCAGCTACTCCTTGTGCAACATTATGCTTATTGAAATACCTTATGATTTCTATACCCTGCTGCAGGAAACAGATGTTTTAGATAAAGAAGTCCGTAATATCCCGGTCTACTGGCGAAAAAAAACCAAGGAAGCTTTTTGTTCTATATTAAAGGATGGATATAAAATTATTGACTTTCGCTACAAAAAAATCAAAGACCGCATGCGGGATTTCTATGTGCTGTCTAAGGGGATGAAATAAGGACCAGGTCAGCCCTATTTCTTTCTTGTAAAAAATCTTTACATTCCATCGCTTATCAGGTAAACTGTATCCTGGTACAAATGATGCAATTCATCTCATTTTATAGGTGAGAGGATATGAGGATTATTAGCAGGATAAATCTTTTCTTTATTATATTTTTCTTTCTATTTCAGTCAGCAATAGTTATAGGCTTTGGTTCTGAAGAGGGAATTATTATAAACCCGGCGCCACAGAAGAATGTATTCCGCCTAAAATCGTTTTCAGATACTTTTAAGGTCCAGTTAGATCCTGTTAATTCGGATTCATCGATATTTGTATCTGAGCAGATTTTTGATGGATTGGTAAGGTTGGAAAACAGGAATAATAATTTTGATATTGTCCCTGCTCTGGCTGAATATTGGGAGTCGTCTCCTGATGGAAAAAGATATCGCTTTTATTTAAGAAAAGGAGTCAAATTCCATCACGGGGAAGAACTCACTGCCCATGATGTAAAATTTTCATTGGAAAGACTGTTGGACCCTGAAGTCAATTCGCCCTATTATCAATTTTTGGCAACCAGAATAGCTGGTGCTTCCGATTTCCATGCCGGAAGAACAAAGGGTATCTCAGGGATAAAAGTCATTGATGAGTTAACTATAGAGATTCTCTGGAAAAAGCCTCTGACATTATCCTTATATTTGATGAGTATGCATTTCTGCAAGATATTACCTCGGGAGCTTGTGCTTGAGCAGGGAAAAGATTTTTTTCGTAGGCCATCAGGAACCGGGCCGTTTAAATTCGACTCCTGGATAAGAGATACACGACTTAAAATTTGCGGAGTCCGAATGATCAGGAATAAGCAGTATTTTCAAGGTACTCCCCGCTTGGAAGTAGTGGAATTCTGCCCCTTATACACCCTGGAGCATTTTTTAAATGGAGAGATTGATTCCATACCTGTCCTTTCGGATAAGTTGCTTAAATCAGATTTTATTATATTTGAGGATGGCTCCCTTCATCCCGTTTACTTGGGTATGAGCTGTCACATCCCGCCTCTAAATGATATAATTCTACGCCGGGCGATTTTCTACGGGATAAATAAAAGTGAGCTTATTCAAGAGACCCACGAAGCACGTTATAAAAGGGAGCTGTTATACAGTTTTATTCCTCCAAAACTGCCGGGATTGTTCCTTGCGGATGACAGAACTACTTATTATCCGGAGAGGGCAAAAAATATATTAAAAGGGGGGGGATTTTCGCCAAACAAAGAGATTCCACCCATAACCCTTTTTCTCTCTCATCCAAGAAACGAGTTTAAGATCAAGCTTTTCCGGGAACTTAAAAAGCAGCTTTCAATCCTGGGGATATCATTAAAAGTTGATTATTATAGGTCTAATAAGGAGATAAAAGACTGTCGGAAGCCTTATCTGATTTTAATGGATAAGCTAATGCACTTTCCTGACCCTGACAATATCATCCGGCCATTATTTTATTCTAAATCGGAAGCAAATCTTTGTGGTTATGTTAACTCGGAACTTGATAATCTTTTATCTCAAACCGAGATAGAACCGAGCTGGACAAGGAGGAATAAATTGTTCCACAGAATACAGCTAATTTTAAATTCAGAAATTCCTGCTGTTCCGCTTTATTCACAGCAGAACAGGGTTGCTATGCAGCAGCGGATTAAGGGTATTGAAATTCCCCCTATGGGCCTTCATTATTTGAGGACATTTAAAATATGGTTTGAAAATGAAAAATAAGATCAAGTGGAATGTGTCTTTACGAACCAAGCTTTCTGTGTCTGTAATTCTTTTGCTGCTTGCTCAGACTGTATTTATTCTATTTGTTATTCAAGGCCGGGAAGTGAAAGCAATATATGAGGAACAAAAAAACAAAGGGATCTTACTGGCAAAGAACATAGCTCAGGAAAATCTTCAGGCTTTTATCCGCTGGGATTTTGAGGGAGTAAAGGAAAGTATAGAAAGGCGTATTGATGAAAAACTAGTGTATGTGATTTTTTATAACCGCTACAACCAGCCTTTTGTTGCTAATGATTTTATTATTGGCTATGAAGATATCTATCAGTTCAGCAATCTTTCAGCTTCTGCTAAAGAGGGTGATTCTTTTTCTAAATCCAGAAAACTTGATCAAGGGGATAATAGCCCGATATTTAGCATAGTAGAGATCGAAGTGCCTATTTTTTTACCTGAATCTCCTGTGAAATGGGGTTCTATAAAGATTGGTCTCTCACAGGCTGATATCAAGGCTGAAATACAGAAAACACGGCTGCTGCTTGTACTGATAGGACTTGCGGGGCTGTTAGTAGGAATTTTGGGAGTAGCCTGGCTGACCAGAAAGATAACTGAGCCGATTAAGAAATTGGTTGATGGTACTGTTAAGATAAGCCGCGGAGATTTCTCTCTTAAAATTGATATAGACTCACAGGATGAGATTGGTAATCTGGCAAAAGCTTTTAATGAAATGAGCAAAAAACTTCTCTTGTTTAAAGAGAGGGCGGAAGCTGCCAATAAAAAATTGGTCCAGGTAGAAAAGTTAGCTTCGATCGGCCATATTTCAACGGGGATTGCTCATGAGATCAGAAATCCTTTGACCTCGGTAAAACTTAATATCCAAAAACTGTTTGAAAAAAATATACTGAGTGAAGCAGAGAAAGCTTATCTTAATATCTCCCGGGAGGGAATCGCTGTTATAGAAAAATTTATTAAAGAACTTCTTAATTTTGCCAGAGTCTCCGAGTTGAATCTGGAATATTTCTCTATCGAACAGATAACCGAAGGATCGGTAAAAATGATAGCTGATCTCTTAGAGTTGAAGGAAGTCAAACTGGAATCTTATTACCAGACGGGGCTTCCTGAAGTAGAAGTGGATGCAGATAAAATTAGACAGGTAGTTTTAAATATCATTCAAAATTCTTG
>JAUWTR010000302.1 GCA_030614645.1 Candidatus Aminicenantota bacterium | reverse complement strand
GCAGAAGAAGAACTCATAGATATCGGGATTGAGGGTGGAGTCGAAGGCGGAGTCGAAGGCGGAGTCGTGGGTGGTGTACTCGGCGGTGTCGTAGGAGGCGTACTCGGTGGTGTCGTAGGTGAAATAGAAGCCCCAATAAGAGCTGTCGGAAGTATCAAACCCCCTCAACTTATCACCCGCGTAGACCCCATTTACCCGGAAATCGCACGTCAAGCCAGAGTCGAAGGCGTTGTCATCATTGAAGCTATTACTGATAAATACGGCAGGGTGGCTAGAATAAAAATCCTTAGATCCATCCCCCTCCTCGACCAGGCAGCCAAAGATGCTGTCGCTCAATGGGTCTATGAACCCATGGTTATTAATGGACGCCCCCGTGGCGTTATCTTTACTGTTACTGTAACGTTTAAATTAAAATAGCTGTAAAATGTGAATAACTAAGGCTCGCCTTAGTTATTCACGAGTCGAGGTTGCCGTAGATGCGAGGCACAGCGGATGAAGCTGTGGCATTTCACCGCGAATCCGCTGTAACAAAGCAGATGCGGTGAGATCGGCTCGCCTGCAAGGTAAGAAATGTCGATTATAAATAGAGATTATATTGTGAACGAAATGGTCAATTGTAATGCCTTAGGGATCAGAGTGAAATATGAATCTAAAAGGATTAAGCATACATATCGACATTTCTTATGAATAGCTAAGGGAAATTAATGATCTTAACAGGAGCATCATGGGCTATTGTGAAATGACCTTCCACGATCACCTTCATGCCCGCTTTTATCTCCCCTATTGTATTGTCAGTATTAAGAACTTCCGCATAATCTTCATTTTCCAGCCCAATATCAATATATTTCCATTTAGCGATTCCTTCTTCAATCGCAAAAATGAGCTTCCGGTTATCACGGGTCAATACGGCATCTTGGGGTACTAATAGCCTATCTTTATAAATTTCCGCAGCAATTTCTACTTCGGCATGCATTCCGGGTTTTATTATCTCATCCGGATTATTGACTGTGATAAATACTTTGCAAGTTTTATCCTCAGGGTTTATCACTGGACTTATCGCCATGATCTTTCCCTGCATAACTTTCCCGGGATAAGCACTGAATTTCAAATCCGCTTCCCGCCCGATTTTCATCTTTCCGATCTCACTTTCCAGCACTTTGGCGTGGACCTGGATCTGATCAATATTTACCAGCGTAAAAAGTACTGTTCCGCTGGAAACATTTTCTTGAGGTGATACTCTGACATCTGTAATAATCCCAGAAAAAGGCGCTCTTATCTTTGTCTTCTCAATGGTAAGCCGGGATTTTTTTACATTTATCTCAGCTTGAGTCAATCCTTTGGCAGCAGACATGATCTCATCTTTTTTTCCTCCAGACTCGATCAAAACCAGTTCCATCTTTTGGCTTGCCTTTTCAAAGTCATTCTGTGATATCAAGCCTTTTTTTAAAAGCTCTTTTGCCTTCTCGTATTCCTTCCGGGCCATATCTATACTTTGTCTGTCAGCCTCTATCACAGCCTCTTCTGAGCTTCCAAAACGTTTCTCTAAAAGCATCTCAGATAGTTTCTGTAAGCGGACTGCTTCATAATTCTCAAGATCCAGCCTGTATTCACTGTCTTCGATCTCGAGCAGAAGTTCCCCTTTTTTCACATGCTGACTTTCCTTTACCCTAATATTTTTTATCTTACCAGAGATTTCAGCTTTCATATCAACCCGTTTATTTGTCACAGCTTCCCCAGGAGATTTCAATTTCATTACTAATTCTCCCCGTATGACTTCTGCCACTTTGACTGAGATCCTAGATTCACTAGCTTTTTTGCCTACTTCAGCATTTTCTTGAGCAGAATCCTCTGAAGAAGTATTGCTTCCCTTTTTTAGAAATCCGAAATATACTACAGCCCCAATAATAATCACAATTATAAATACTGTGAGAAATTTTTTAGAAAATGTCATTTTAATCCTCTCTTTTCTCTATCCACATAGCCTAAATTATTCATAAATGCATGTCATACATATCGATATTTCTTATGAATAATTCAGGTTAGCATGTTATTTATACTATAAATAACGATTGGGAAAGTCAAAATGTTTCACTATCTTTAATTTATTTCATTATCTTTTTTAACAGCAGCCTCTAATTGAGAAAAAAAATCAGGCAAAGCGGCTGCTACCCGATGCCAGTTTGGGATCAAATTCGTAGTTGAAGGATCTTTCCAAAATCTATCTCCAGCCAATTGAATCCCATTAGCAAACGCCTCAACTGCCGTTGATTCAGCATGGCGGTCGAAATTCAGCCCGTTAATCGCCGCATCATTCTCATAACGGACAACAGTTTCCTGAGCAATCCTTAAATAAATACTGCTTAATGTTTTAAAAAAACTAGCAGGAAACTGTACCCCTTCCAATGCCAGGGTTCTAAATATGGACTTGGTTATATCCACTGTCATTTTCAGAATTCCTTTTTCCGGGTCATCAGGTGTCAAGATTTGATGTTTGTGCTCATAGTTATCAGCTATATCTACCTGGCAGATCCGGTTTAAAGTAACGCTCCTGTATACCTCAGCCAGAGTCGCAACTTCCAATCCCCAGTCGCTCGGAATCCGCACTGCCATAGCCAGATTCCGCCGCATAGCGATCTCTCCAGCCAGCGCGTAACGAAAACTGTCAATATAGACAAGAAAAGGAAGATGCCCCAGGATCTTTTCCAGAGCCCGGATAAAGGGAGTGAAGAAAAGACGGGTGGCCCGGCCATACATCCTGTCTGTAACCCGGCTGTAATATCCTTTGCAAAAAGTATATTCATAATGAGGAGTAGCCACAGGGTAGCACAACCTAGCCAGTAATTCCCGGCTGTAATTTACGATATCACAATCATGTACAGCAATAACCCTGCTTTCTCCTCTACCCAAGACCAAACCCAATGAGATCCAGACAGCACGGCCTTTCCCAGCCTCTCCGGGAGAAAGGCTATTCTCTTTTAAAATCCGGTAACATTCTTTCAGGCAGGGACCATCATTCCATATTAGCGAAAGTTTTTTAATAGAAGAAAATTCTTTTTTGACTCTTTTAAACTGGGCTGTATTACATTTATCCATACATAAAACAATCTCATTAAGATACCTAACTTTTCGCAGTGTTTCCATAATATTTGGCAATGATCCGCTTTCAAACTCGCGGTAGAGAGAAGGTAATACCAAAGCAATCGGCCTTATTCCTGAGAATTTCTTAAGCTCCTGCTCCAGGCGTTTTATATCAGTTTTGCCTAGTTTATGAAAAGTCGTTATTACGCCATTTTGGAAAAAATCTGACATGTCAATCCCCTTTGATCAGTC
>JAUWTR010000366.1 GCA_030614645.1 Candidatus Aminicenantota bacterium | reverse complement strand
TCAAAAAAAATATCGAGATGTATAATACTGCGAAAATGGAAAATAGTAAATGGTAAATAGTAATAAAAATGATATAATAAGAACTTAAATAATTACATGCGTTTTCTTAAATCGTCATTTTTCAAAAAATATCTTCTGCCTGGTTTTATCTTTCAATCCGTGACCATCGGCGGAGGTTATGGCACTGGTCGGGAATTAGTTGAATATTTCCTAAATTACGGCCCCCTGGGCGGACTGCTGGGAATGATTCTTATAACCACTGTGATGTGGTCGCTTATTTTGGCTTTAACCTTTGAATTCTCCCGTACCTTCCATGCCTTCGACTATCGTACCTTTTTTAAAAAACTACTCGGGCCTTTTTGGTTTGTATTTGAGATCATATATTTTATTCTGCTGTTTATTGTCCTGGCAGTTATCGGCTCTGCCGCCGGAATACTGCTGGAGACGAATTTCGGGATCCCCTATTTTATAGGGGTAGTGATCATGTTAGCCGCAGTCGGATTCTTGACTTTTAAAGGCAGTGGCTTGATCGAAAACTTCCTTTCCATCTGGTCCCTATTACTCTATGCAGTTTACATCACTTTTGTTGTGGTGGCTGTTATCAAATTCGGTCCGGAGATCCAGACCAATTTTGCAGCCGGAACTATCCTGCCAGGCTGGGCTTTGGGCGGATTTAAATATGCTCTATATAACCTGGGGATCATTGCTGCAGTTCTTTTCTGCCTTAATCATATAAAAACCAGAAAGGAAGCCATTATAGCCGGACTTCTGGGCGGTCCCATTGCTATCTTTCCCGGGCTGCTTTTCTATATAGCTGTCGTCGGCTTTTATCCGGGTATACTGCCGGAGGAAATTCCCGCAGTTTTTTTACTCCAGAAAGCCGGCATCCCTATATTATTGATCATTTTCCAGATCGTTCTTTTCGGCACCCTCATAGAAACCGGCACCGGCTTTATTCATGCTGTAAACGAAAGGATCCACTCTACTTTGCAGGCAAAAGGAAAAAAACTGCAGCCGTGGCAAAGGGCATTGATCGCGATTGTGGTTCTTAGTATCGCTTTTATGCTATCCTCTTTTGGCATAATTGACCTAATATCCAAAGGATATGGCACAATCAGCTGGGGATTCTTTTTTGTTTTTATAATCCCTCTGATAACCCTCGGGATCTATAAGATTCTAACTAAATATATTCGATAGTAGCAGGAGGCTTTGATGTCAGCTCATAAGCCACTCGAGACACTTCCGGTATTTCTGTTGTTATTCTTTTACAAAGCTTGAGCAATATCTCCCACGGCACCTGAGTGGGCTCAGCAGTCATGGCATCCCTGCTTTCCACAGAACGGATAATTATAATATCACCGAATTTTCTCTTCCCCTCTTCTACTCCTGTGCCTTTATCACTAAGCAGGACAGCAAAGGCCTGAAAAGGATTTAAAGGAACGATCTCTTCTTCTACAATAACAGTCGCCTTGCGAACAAGCTCGACCCGTTCAGGGATTACTTCTCCGACAACCCGGGCAGCCAATCCGGGCCCGGGAAAAGGCATCCTTTGAACAATCCCTTCGGGAAGGCCAACAGCAGCAGCTACTTCTCTTACTTCAGGCTTAAATAGCTCCTTAAGCGGCTCTAATACCTTGTATCCATATCCTTTCTGGGGATCGATCCCTATCTGCTCAAGAATATTATGCTGGGTTTTTATTCCGCCTTTAGTTTCAATGATATCAGGAGCTATAGTTCCCTGAAGAAGAAACTTAGCCTCACTATTTAAAACCTCACGCTTAAAAACCGTGTAAAAAGCATTACGAAAAGCTTTGCGTTTATCTTCCGGATCAATTTTCCCCTGCAAAGATGCAAAAAATTCCTCTCGCGCATCTACAATCTCAACCGAAATATTCAGGCCTGCAAATATTTGCTGGACTTCCTGAGGTTCTCCTTCTCTCATCAACCCATCATCAATAAAGATTACTTTCATTCTGTCGCCTATTGCCTTGTGTGCAAGTACTGTACAAACAGAACTATCAACTCCTCCTGAAAGCGCAGAAATAATTTTATCCTTTCCGACTTCTTCCCTAATTTCAGTAATTCTTTCCTCTGCAAATTTTTCAGCATCCATATTTTTATGCCTCCCTATATAGTCTGAGCTATTTATGAAAATTAATTTCTCAATGCCATATGATACTAATATTGATGTAAGGATTGATATCCTATCTAACCATTAACGATGAGAAATAATAAAATATCTCACCCCTTAATTCACCTAAAAGGGCTATTTACAGCTTTAGCCTTTAATGCGATTATCTTATTAGCGAAAAAAACTTATTATAAGAGGAGGGCCACCATCCAAGGTTTAGCGAAAGAGTAGGACGAGGATTCCTCTCTTGGCCCTCCCCATTTTTAGCTTAATAATAATACCTGCCATCTTACCTTCTACCACAATATCTTGTTACCTCTTAATTAAAAAATACGACATGTTGATCTTTTTGTCAAGTAGAAAAATTTGCCTATGTGCTTAAATGCCGAGGATCGGACTCGAACCGACACGTAGGAACCCTACGAGGGATTTTAAGTCCCGTGCATATCGACTGAACTTCAGTTCTAATTGACTGAAAATAAAGAAGATACCGCTTCTTTTTCATTGTTGTTTTTTTCTGTGTAACGATTGTGTAACAAATTTCCCTTTTTATCCACTTTATTTGCAGTTTCTTCGTTCAATAAATCTACCGCTGCCTTTTTTTGTGCATT
>JAUWTR010000180.1 GCA_030614645.1 Candidatus Aminicenantota bacterium | reverse complement strand
GCAGACCCACATGATCTTAACGCCTATGCTCAATACTCAACTAAGCATTATGCTCCTGACCTTATGGTTGAAGAAGCCTTGAATTTTATTAAATCCAATAAAGATAATCCATTTTTCTTATATTTTGCCACGCCAATACCCCATGTTGCTCTTCAAATACCTGCGGATTCGTTAAAAAAATATGAGGATGCTTTTCCCGAAACACCTTACCTGGGAGAAAAAGGGTATCTGCCTCATCCGGCCCCCAGAGCTGCCTATGCAGCTATGATATCCCGTATGGACAGAGATATCGGCCGTATTATAGCCATTTTGAAAAAATTGGGCCTAGATAAAGACACTCTTGTTATTTTCTCCAGTGACAATGGCCCTACTTATGCTGGTGGAGTTGATTATGAATTCTTTAAAAGCGCAGGCCCGTTAAGAGAGTTAAAGGGTATGCTTTACGAAGGAGGAATACGCGTTCCCAGGATAGCACACTGGCCAGGCCACATAAAATCCGGGACGGAAAGCTCTCATATTTCTGCTTTCTGGGATGTTATGCCGACATTGTGTGAGATTGCGAACGCTCCAATTCCCCCTGATACTGACGGGATAAGCTTTGCACCTACTCTTTTAGGAAATGGAGTTCAAAACAAGCATGCTTATTTATATTGGGAATTCCTTTCCTATGGCGGCCAGCAGGCTGTACGCATGGGAAGATGGAAAGGTATCCGGACAGATCTAAAAAATAAAGACACTGATACTTCGATCCAACTATATGACCTTAAAGAAGATATTAAGGAAAGTAATAATATTGCTGCTGATAATCCGGAAGTCGTTGCTAAGATCAAAGAAATAATGCAGTCAGCAAGAACAAAATCCGGACGTTTTCCCTTTCCTGAACTCCTGTCACGGACCGATTAAAAGGGGGCTTATCTTCCTTATTATTCTATACCCCGTCTTTTTTTGTCTCTATACATCAATTTATCCGCCTGGATCATAAGTTCATCCATTGAACAGGGATTCTTTGAATCATATTCAGCAATCCCAATGCTTACTGATAGTTCAAAGCAAAACATTTTTTTTGAATTAAATTCCTTGAGGTTCTTATGCAGCCTGGAGATCAGGGTATTAACTCCTGATTTTGGTGCTTTCTGCACCAGGACCGCAAATTCATCACCTCCCAATCGCCCTTTGATATCAGACTTTCTCATAGATTCCTTAAGGATTTTAGCATGTGAAATGATCGCCTCATCTCCTTTTTTGTGACCCCATAAGTCATTTATCTTTTTTAGATTGTCTATGTCAATAAATGCAAAGTAAAGCCTGATATTCTTCCCTTTCGTAAGCTGCAATTGTTCCTGGACAGAAGCAATAAATCCCCGGCGGTTATATAGCCCTGATAACTCATCCATAGTATTAAGAGTTTTTAAGGAGTTGATCATTTTTTGTCTTTCCTGACTAATCATCTCCACTTTTTTTAAAGCATCCTTATATTGTGCCTCAGCTTTTTTTTGGGCAGTGACGTCAACCAGGATCCCGGCATAATATTGCACCCTCCCGTCCAGTCCTAGTACAGCTCTGGGATAATCTCTTCCCCAGATAATTTGCCCATCTTTTCTTTTTAGTTTAAACTCACGATAATTTGTTGTCGATTTATTTATTTTTTTAAGATGCCGGTCCCGGTCTTTTTTTTCGACATACAGATCACTCACATCCAGAGCCTTGAGATCTGTCTCATTTTTAAAGCCTAATAAATTTGCTAGACTTTTATTCACTTCAATCAACTTTCCATCCGGCGTTGTATGATAGACTCCTACTGGTAGAAATTTTAGGAGATCATGGTATTTCTTTTCGATTTCCCGTAATTTTATTTCAATATCAGACAGCTTCCTGACTAAGTTCTGAATAATAGCGTCTTTTCCATCCAGCTCGATATGTTTTTTTTTAGTCATGCCAACCTTTATAACTTATTCTATTATAAAAATCCATCCTTTGCCAGGTTTTACCAAAATAGCATCCTCTGGTTTAAAATCCGCCTCCACCTGAAAATTGGCTATAAACGGAGCATGAATCATAGCTTTTTCTTTATCTATTCCTATTGATTTCCAATCTATCTTCAAATCAACCAAAACTTCCTCAGGTGCCCAACTGGCAAGCGCAATCATAATTTTATCATCTTTAATATAAGCTGTAACTTTCACATTTCTGTTGCTAGTCTTTACAGGGCAAGAAGGTGCCCAATACCCGACCATTTCAGCTTCCTGGATGCCAAACTCATCCCACACTTTCCAGATCGCAGTAGGATCACCGGCCCAGGGAAGCCGGGATGTCATACCATAGAGCATTCCCCGCCAGGAATTGCCTCCGTCCTGAAGCATCTCCCCCATAAGGCCAAAAGGAATTCCTGAAACCTCAATCATCCAGAAATCCGGCTTTGAGTCATAATCAAAATATTCCCCAAACCAGAGCCTGTCTAAATAGGGAAAATGTTCAAGGTAGAGATTAGCTGAGTTTGCATACCCATCTCTCACATTAAACTGATTGGCTGAATGAAGGTCAATAAGAGACTTTTTCCCTTTTCGATTTAGTACTTTTCTTACTCTTTTCATTGTAGTCCTGTCAAATGCTACATCATCGATGTAAATGCCATCTATTCCCACATTTTCTACAAGCCAGTTCAAGCCTTCTACATAATAATTATGCCAGCGTGAAACTCCGCTGTTTATAATTGCAGCGTCTTTTAACTTGGGCACAAACCAGGCCGCAATATAATTTCCCCCTAAGTGCTCCTGCAGCCAGGAAAAACCACCCCCTTTCCCTGGGAAGAATATCTCGTCTCCCAAACTGCGCAAAGCAAAAAGCTCCGGAGCCCGGTTGGACAGCTCACGTACTGTATAATAAATCTTGACTTTCATATCCCTGGCATGTGCTTTGTCAATATAAGCTTTCATCTTTTCCGGCCTCAGAAAAGGATAATTGATATAGGGATTAATGTTATTGGCATGATGCACATTTATAGTATTTGCTCCGGTGGCAGCAATTTCCTCCACTGTTTCAAAACTGTGATAATAACGTGTATTCCAATGGGCTGTAGTGTCAAGAGGTCTAAATGGGGTTATAAGTAGACTGAAATTATAAAATAATTCCTCTCCCTGTTGGATCACTCTATTTCCGCTGTAAGTAGATATCAATACAGTATTTTTTTGCTTTTCAATAATATCACAACCGCCTTTTCCCTGATTCCACCATGATCTAGGTAAAACCAGCGGCTTGAGTAGATAAAAATTGGTATTTAAAGGGCGGGAATAGTTTTCATCCCGAAAACTGCACTGCAGGCCTGCATTGATATCACCGAGCCAGGCAGAATCTTGATTATGCTTTTGTTCCCACTTCCACATAAATTCATCCGGGCGGAATCCCCCTTTGATTCCCATGCCCATCATATATTTTGCTACATCTTTATTAAGGGGTATTTCAAGCCGGATATCCTTTACTTCTGTTGTCTCTGAGGCAGTCACTTTTACAATAAAATCAAGGTAACCATCAAATTCCATGCGGGCACTTAGATCAATTTGAATTTCTCCAGCTGTTTGATGGGATTCCCAAACTGCTGCCCCCTCCGCCTTTTTTATGATTTTTACCCCTCTGCTTTTAAAGGGGACTATTCTTCCATTTTTATCTTCAACGATCAGTTTTAGCGGAGATGATAACATCTCCCTCCCTTTTTTCCCGATAGATGTCATTTCAGGGGTAAAATAACTGATAATACTTTCGGGGAAGCCCATCTTATTAAATCTGACTGTTCGCCCCAGGCAAGATATTGAAGAACCTTCGACTTTGACCGGAGTATAAGGCGAAACAATATCATCATCAAAAGCAGCCAACGAATTCAGCCAACGCAAACGGGAATGCCGCCAGGGCTCGCGGTCGCCCTTATCCATAAGGATCTCGTCTGAAACTTTTAGGATCACTTTAATCTTTGTCGCAGATAACCCCTTAGGAACAACTGTCATCAGCCCTTCGTATTGGCCGGGAGAAATATCCAGAGGCACCTGAACCCCAAACCATAAAGGTTGGATTTTTCCTTTAGGGACCTGGCAGAGTTTTTTAAATCTCCTGCCCTTCCAGTCAGTTCCTTCGGTATTGAAACTGGAGAAAGCAGCAGCTTCAATAGCCTCTCCGTTAGCAACATCTTTTAAAGGAGAAAAATTCACATCTAAATCCCTGATAGCTTGATAGAAGGCAAATAATCCGATTTGAAAGGCAAAGTATTCACCTCTGGCTGCTTCTCCCTTAAATGATTTCTGCGGGCCTTTCTTTATCCATCTAAAAGGCAGGTCATCAGTCATACGAATTGGAAATCTCCGGTCTTCAGGAAATAACAGATAAGCAGAATCCTTATGTTGTGCCAAAAGCTCCTTGACTTCAGCCTGAACAGCAATGACCTCCATTGGGTAAAAACTATTTAATTTATCGATAGATTGAAATTCCTTAACCTCTGCATCAGGGAGATCAGAGGCAAGGCTGTTACATTTTAACCATCCCTTCTCTGCAGTTTGCTCTACTTCAGGATAAATCACAGTTGGATAATTGCTTCTTCCTTGCATTTTATTTATCAAATAATAAACATAATAATCACCCGGTACAGTATGCGGCTGAAAAACCAGATCTCCGCATTCGCGGTTAACCTTTAAGCGAATAATATTCTTTATTTTTGCGCCTGTGGAAGCGTCAATAATAACGATGTTTTTCCTTTCCGGAAACATATCCCTCCGCCGCCAGGGAATGTAAACCTTTACTGCCTCTGCTTTTTCATCTACATAGACTATAGCGCGATGGTTTCCCATATTTTCTGCATCCCAGGAACCAGTTCCAT
>JAUWTR010000271.1 GCA_030614645.1 Candidatus Aminicenantota bacterium | reverse complement strand
TGGCAAGAAGGAAAAAAGGATTGTTTTGATCAATTTTTTCCAACACATCATATTGGCCGTATTTTTCACAGTAGTTCCGGGGCAAACAGTTGTCGCTCAGAACACAGACACCCCTTGTTTCATCAAGAAGTTTATAATAATTTTTAAGTGATATGTCGAGATAATCCGACATCTCTTTATCTGTTGGATGACGTCCGAACTTTTTCTGCAATACTTCAAGTGCAGCCTTCAACATCGTTTCTTTGCCTCTAACTGATCTGGGCGCATTATCTCTTGATCTTAATTCATCCAATATGGCCCCTCGGATCCTGAACCGTGCATATGTTTCAAACCGCACCTTCTTTGTTTCATCAAATTTCTCCAGGGCCGACATCAATCCTATTATGCCGGCGCTGATTAAATCATCTGTGCCCACATGATCGGGAAGTCTCAGGGCAATCCTCCCGACAATATTCTTAACGAGAGGCACATATTTAATTATCAGTTTTTCACGCTCTTTTTTATCAACCATTTTTATCAATAATAGATCCTCAGGTAGATAGGCTGAAGGCTGTAGGCTTTTAGTAGAAAGGCGCTATCTCAAGCTTACACCTGGCGATACTTCAGCCTAACAGCCTAACAGCCTAACAGCCTATAGCCTAACAGCCTACAGCCTAACAGCCTTCTTAGTTACGACCTGCCAAAGAATTTAATGGTCCCGTTTTCATAGTCTTTCGGCTGTTTCAGGCACAACTTTTCGATAATTTTAAACATGCTGTTGCTTGCCTTTGAATCAGAGAAAACCTCTGCCAGTAATCTTTGTTTCGTAATAGCCTTTCGAACATTTTGGTCATAAGGGATATATCCCAGATACTCAATTGGAAGACCAAGAAAATGATTCGTCGCATTGCTCAATCTCGTGTAAACCCCTTTGGCTTCATTCGAATCCTTGGCCATGTTGACAAGCAGCATAAAACACCTTGCTTTATAGTTCTGATACAGTATTTTGATTAAGGCGTAAGCATCCGTCAATGACGTGGGCTCAGGTGAAACAACTACAATAATTTCCTTAGCTGCCATATTAAAATACATGACGTTGTCGGTAATTCCCGCGGCTGTATCGATAAGCATAAAATCGAAATCTTCATCCAGTTCATCCAGCTCTTCCAACAAAGTAAACTTCTGCCCTTTTGACAACTCGGCCATTCCCGGGATTCCTGAAGCCGCCGGCAGAATCTTGATGCCTCCCGGGCCTTCGACAACAGCCTCAGACAGGGTTTTTTCGCCGCGAAGGACGTGGCACAGATTATATTTTGGGGTAATGCCAAGGATTATATCTATATTAGCCAACCCTGTATCTGCATCGAGCAGCAATGTTCGTTTTCCCATCTTCGAAAAAATATATGCAAGGTTTGCAGCTATATTTGTTTTTCCAACACCACCTTTGCCGCTGGTAACAGCGATAACACGAGTATTGCCATTATATCTTTTTCGTTCAATTGCAGGGAACATCACATTTCTCTTCATCTCTCTTAACACTCCTGCCTGATCCACCAAATCCACCTCCTCACTTTCCAGACGACCTCTGACCTCATAAGGATTCAGAAGGTAAGAAGATTAGAAGATTAGAAGATTTAAACCCTCTAACCTTCTTAACTTCTGCTCTTCTAACCCTCTAATCTTCTTAACGTCTGCCTCCCACTTACTATCAGCCTTGCAAGCTTTGCGGGATCCATTTTATTTAAATCCAGGGGAACGTTCTGACCATTGGCGATGTAGAACACCGGTTTGCCGACATGGTCAATAACATTGTAAATTGAACCGAATTTTTTTGAATCATCCAGCTTCGTAAATATGATGTTGTTATAATTTATAATGCCAAATCTCGCCACAGCATCCATCATGCTCTCCTGACTTGACGTCATGCTTAAAACAAGATTCGTTTCCAGGGGAAGACCCATCGTAAAATATTCCTTTAATTTCAATAAAGAACTTTCATCACCACTACTCTTCCCGGGCGTATCTATCAGTATGATATCCTTGTCGGCAAACTTATTCAAAACTCTCTCTAACTCCTTCTTTTCAGAAGCAACTTCCATGGAAACACCCATGATGTCAGCGTATCTTTTCAGTTGTTCTACCGCGCCTATTCGATATGTATCCATTGTTATGATACCCACATTTAATTTTTCTCCGAATAACCAGCGTGCCGCCAGCTTTGCCAGGGTTGTTGTTTTTCCTTCACCAGCGGGACCGACAAAGGTGGAGATCCTCTTTTTCCCAGTATTCCTGTAATAAGAAGCCATAGATTGTTTCATCATATCCTCAACGGCGCTCAGAGTATAATGATAATTCTCAGGATTTTCCGCCCGGCTATCGTTCTTCAATTCTTCTATTAATGCGCAGGCCCGTTGTTTCGATACGCCTACCGAAATCAGGTGATAATAAACTGTTGTCAGAGAAGAAGAAACTCTTCCATTATTTTGAATACCAAGAACATCAAACAAAAGACTCATTGTCTCCTTTATCTCAGTCAGCTCGGCATAAATACCACCTTCCTTTTTGAAATCCATAATAAAGGACTTCAACTCATTAACATCCGATCTGATTATGGAGAATGTATCTGATTCCTCTTTTTCGCATTTTTTAACTTCAATTTCTTTTAGAATTTCAGAATTATCATCCCTGGCGGCAATCACCTCAATCCTACCCTTCAGCCTTCTGCTGGAAAGCACTATGGCGTCCGGGCCCATATCCGCCTTTATCTTCTCCATAGCCTTGCTTATACTCAACGCATCATATCTTTTAATCTGCATCTTTTGCCGCCAGCATACCCAGAGATTTGATATTTACATCACTAATGATTTCGTTGTGGGAAAGAACAGCGATATTGGGGAAAAACTTTTCCAGTATCTTGCTTAAATATCCTCTGACATTGGGTGAGCAGAGAATAACCGGCGGCAGGCCTTTGTCGCTAAAGATTTTGATAAACTTCTTGAGATTGACTACAACCTCTTGTATCAGAGTGGGGTCAGCCGCAACAAATGATTCATATTCTGTATGCTGAACAGATTTATTAATTCTGTCCTCAATGTCAGGAGAAACCATAATAACTGTTATGTTCCCATCCGCGTCCCTATATTCCCTTGTTATCGTCCTGGCCAGGGCCTGTCTTACATACCCGGTTAACATGTCAGCATTTTTTGTCATAGGCGCATAATCCGCCAGTGTTTCCAGTATCGTAAGAAGATCGCGAATAGAAATTCTCTCCTTCAGGAGCCTCTGCAGTACTTTCTGAAGCGTGCCGAGCGGAATGATATTTGGAATAAGCTCCTCTATAACTTTGGGATGGCTCACTGCCAGACTATCCAGCAAAGACTGAACATCCTGCCTGCCCAATAGTTCATCTGCATGCGTTTTTACAATTTCAGTCAAATGGGTCGTAATAACGGCTGCCGGATCGACGACAACAAAACCCTTTGCTTGAACCGATTCTTTTTCTTTTTCATCTATCCAGACAGCAGGCAGGCCGAAAGCAGGTTCCTTTGCCTCAATTCCCGTTATCTTTGCGCCTTCATTTCCAGCAGTTATTGCCAGATAATGACCC
>JAUWTR010000284.1 GCA_030614645.1 Candidatus Aminicenantota bacterium | reverse complement strand
AGAGGAGATCAATGGGGGAACTCCAGTTCTATTATGTCTTAACGGCTGCAGGTAATTCTTCAGCCGGAGGCAATAAATTATAATCCGGGCCGAATTGCGCTAAGTATTCCAGGCTGAAAGCTCTAAAAGTATACCAGAATGGCAAGGTTACCACAGTTCCTATATAGGGGATGATCAACAACAGAATACCGACACAGCAAGTTAAAAGTCCAGCAATGATAATCGAGACTATGACCAGAAAACTCAGCACAAATATAAATAACCCATCAAAGAGAAAATGCAACAGGTGCTGTTTAAAAAGCGTCAGGAAACGTTTCCAGGCCTGGCACGTAGTAATGTTATTCTTATACATAAGAGGAACCACAAAGTCCTTCAAGTATAAAGCAATATATCCGGTAACAATAGCACCAAAAAGAAAAAATAAGCCCATCCAGATAATAAATGCAACAGGGACATGAGAATAATAATTTGCCCGGTAGATATTAGATGTAGCAGAAAAGAACAACGCTATAAACAGGATAAAAAAGATAAAACAGATCAATCCGAATCCCAGGCGCCATAAAAACAATGAGTTTCCCTCTTTTTTGTACCGTTTCCACGGTTTTACGATTTCTGCGCTGTCGCGAACCACATTATCCAAAAACATAAATTTTCCTCTCGAACTGACCCAGGTCAAGACGATCATTAGAGCTATTAATAACAATCCAACAAATATAATAGCAATAAACCAGCCGGGATGACTCATCAACCAATCCCAGGCCTTATGGGGAAAATTAAGAAACTCTCGGAAGCTTAGATCTCCACCCCCTCTCGAACCTGACCCTGAGCCTCTATTGCCATTATCAATTAATCCTGCTAAGAACGCATTAAATCCTACAACAAACCACTTGTTCAGATTAAAAGGTTTAAAAAGGGCCTCTTTCATCCGGTCCCACGCCCTTTTTAAAGGATCAAAATAGGCAATGTCCATCTTTTCCTCCTGGCATAAAATCAGGCTGCTTATTTTCTTTCATATTATAATACTGATTTAACAGAAATAAAATTCATCTTCCACTTTATACTTAAGTATGGATTATCGTACTTTACTATTTTTGCTCCTTCTTAACCGGTTTGGGAGGGATGCTCTTTTTTGGCTTTATGTCCCATTTAGCTGCTTTGTCTTTAAGGAAATCCGTTTTATCTTTCTTCAGCTTTTCCATATCAAGGCCAATGTATTTCTGAGCCTTTTCTTTGGTGGAAATATCAGGCAGCTGCAGAGGTAGTTTTTGATCTTGGCGGGTTAGGATCACTGCCAATAGACTACGGGCCTCTCCTGCTTTTTGGATAGCTGTTGCTAGGGCTCTGGCTGACTCAAGCGGGGCATGAATGCCTACCCCATTTGCAGATCCTACCCAATCCCATCTCCACTGAGCCTGCCGGATAAGATTCAAAACAGCTTTCATATCATCTTCTGCAGCCCTGTTATCCCAGGCGGTTTTAGCTTCAATATGAGCTTTAACCAGAGTTGCTTCCGCCAGCTTTTTAAGTTGGATTATTTTATCCTGCCGCTCATAAACATTTTGCCTCAGTTTTTCTTCAGTTTCAGGGTGACAAACCAGGCAGGTGTTGACGATATTGTTGAGCGGGCTCTGGATTTTATGATCAGTGAATTTAATCGCTCCTTCGCTCCGGTAAGGCATGTGGCAATCAGAACAGGAGAGTCCTCGGTCCGCATGAACTCCTGCTTGAAATAATTCATAATCAGGATGCTGGGCCTTTAACATAGGTGCCCGGCTGAGAGTATGGGTCCAGTCGCTAAAATCAATCCTATCATAGTAATCCGCAACTTCATCCACACTGAACCCATTCTGCCAGGGAAAGACCAGATAATTCTTTTCACCTTTAAAATAATACTCAGAGTGACATTGCGCACACACCAGAGAACGCATTTCCTGATAGGAGAAATCATTGATCTCTTTTCCCAGCTTCTCAAAAGCCTCGACCAAAGCAGAACGGGTAACCTTTAATTCGCTATACCTTATATCGTGACAATCCAAACAATCGATCGTACTAGTAAGCTTTGAACCTAAGGCAAGCCATTTCAGGCTGTAAAACCGGGAATTTCCCATGGTCTTCATCATACGGGGAACACTAGTACTTTTACATGTCCAGCAGGTACCTACAGTGGCAGCATCAGTGCGTAAAGTACTGCGGATATCCGAGACTGCATAAAAATGCCCTCTGCCCTGTTTATAATCTTTTGAGAAGCTGTAACCAGCCCACAAAATAACAAGCTCCGGGTTCTCCTCAAGATAATCCCGTTCTCCTGCTCCGCCATGTTTACTGGCAAAACTTGTATCTTCAGTAGCATCATGGGTTTCATATATACGGGGATTGGGCTTTCCATCCTGCTGAGCTATATTAGATTCAGCTCTTCTCTCGATTATGGTGGATAATACCATTCCGAGAAAAAAGACAGCTATCACTGCTACAGTGAGAAAAGCCCACTTGATCCAATGCCTGTTCTTTTTTAATGAAGCCATGTATCCTCCAGTCCGTATTTATTCTAACCAGTCTAAATTAATCCTTTTTCTTAAAGTCCTGACCCGGAGCTCGCCCTAATGATGATGAGGCCAGGCCTTGTACTCTACCGTGAGGAACATCACGGTGGCAATCCCAACATTTTCGGTCTCCTCCGATAATACCGGCCTGCCCAGCAGTCATACTAAAGATCCCAGGTTTAACGAGTTTTTCGTGGCATCTTATACAATTATTCTGAACTACCCTACTGCCAGCAGGCTTGATCCTGATCACTTGAGGTTCCCAGCGCAGAGAAAAAACTGCAGCATGTCTTAATCCATCCTTTATTTTAAACCAGTAGTGTTTTGCAAAACTTTCGTGAGGGACGTGACAGTCATTACAGGTTGTACCTAGCTTATGAACATCCTTCTCCCACGAAACATACTGAGGCACCATAACATGACAGTTAATGCAGGCATCAGGTTCGTCTTTAATATATGAAGCTGCATTAGACAGGGAGATTGCCAGAAAAAATAAGGCGATTGCTATACAGGAAAAAAAAACCGTAAGATAGCGGCGGATGATTAAAATCCTCTTCCTTTCTTTTTTGGCTTTTATCAAAGTCACCTGTCTTTATATTCTCTATCAGAAATCCCACTTTATTTCAATTTAAAATAAAAATAAGGTAAAAAATTAATAAATATGGTAGGATGCTCTATCAAAAATATAGAGTATAAGAGGTAAAGATGATAAAAAAAGTAATGAACCCGATGACATTACTTATCGTTTTAGTATTGTTTTCCGTAATCCCTGGACATGCAGCTCTGCAGGGAGCGGGAAAAAATGCTCCTTCTTATTTTAGTTTTCTCTTACAACCCAAATTTCTCGCAATGCTTTTAATCGGGCTTTTTGCCCTCTTGTTGTTAAAAACCAAAACCATGAAGAAAAATATTAAAATTCCTCTGCTGCTGCTCTCTACATTCCTT
>JAUWTR010000193.1 GCA_030614645.1 Candidatus Aminicenantota bacterium | reverse complement strand
ATTTTTATTGTTTTTGTCATATTAATAAATTATACATTATGTTGATATGGTTTGCATGTGGATTTTTAGGCCTAACAGCTCATGTAAGTAAAAAATTGGGGCGGCTCCATATGTTTATTTCATTGACAGATAAGTTTAGAGAAATTATATTTTAGAGATAATGAAACGGATTAACAGCTGGGAAAGTATATACAAATAAGCCTGTATGATAATTCTGAAGGATATCTATCGTCTATATAAAAAAGGTCATTTTGAGTGACCATAGGTAAAGGACAATGAAAATTACAGAAATCTCTGCTAAGCGGCCGGTTACGACTTTTATGTTTTTTATTGCCATTGTACTTTTGGGATTCGTCTCACTTAAAGAGCTGAGTGTCGACCTGCTGCCTGATATTAGTTACCCGCGTCTGTCTGTGGTTACTCAGTACGCAGGAGTGGCTCCAGAGGAAATAGAAACACTTATCACTGAACCCCTGGAAGCGGCTGTGAGCCGGATTCCGGGGATGCGAAGGGTAGAGTCTATATCCAAAGAAGGTGTTTCCTATATGACCCTGGAATTTGCCTGGGGAACGGATATGGATTTTGCTATGTTACATACACGGGAGAAGCTCGACAGTGTTCAGCTTTTAGATGATGTGGAGGATCCCACTATCATCCCGCTTGACCCGCAGAGTAAACCTATAATGATCATGTCTATATCTGGCTCCAGGTCATTACTTGAGCTTAAAGAATTTTCTGAAGAATTAGTCAAACCCCGCCTGGAACAGATTGAGGGGATCGGCTCAGCAGAGATCGCAGGAGGAGTGGAGCGCGAGATCCATATCGAGGTCGATCCTCAATATATGTCACTTTACGGACTTACTATTGAACAGATATCACAGAGAATCGATGCTTTCAACCGTAATCTACAGGGTGGAACTATCCGAAAAGGTCGGTTTAAATATGCCCTCAGGGTTGTGGGGGAGTTTGAGGCGGTTAATGAGATAGGGGAGATAAGTTTAAAGACAACTGCTGAGCGGGGAGTAGTGAGGCTTAAAGATGTGGCTGAGATCAAGGATTCCATTAAGGAAAGAGAAGGAATAACCAGGCTCAGCGGTAAAGAAAGTATTGGAATCTTGGTCAGAAAAGAGTCAGGAGCAAATACGGTTAAAGTAACCCAAGCAGCAAAAGAAGTTCTGGAGGAGATCAAAGCAGAAAATCCGGAGACAAACATCCTGATCGTATCCGAACAAGCTAAGTACATAAACAATGCCATATCATCTGTTTTAACTGCAATTATACTGGGAGGTATTCTGGCATTTATGATCTTGACTATATTTCTTCAGGATTTCAAAACCCCTCTGATCATTGCATCCGTTATTCCTATCTCTATCATCGCAACTTTTAACCTGCTTTATTTCCGGGATATCACTCTGAATATTATGTCTTTAGGAGGGCTTGCACTCGGGGTAGGGATGCTGGTAGACAATTCGATCGTAGTTTCGGAAAGTGTTTTCCGGCACAAAGGCCTGGGTAAGAGTTTTTTAGAAGCAGCAGTCACAGGAACCAGAGAAGTGGGGATGGCGGTTACTGCTTCGACATTTACTACCATATCAGTATTCCTGCCGGTTATTTATGTGCATGGTGTAGCCGGACAATTATTTAAAGACCAGGCCCTTACAGTAACCTTTGCTCTTTTATCTTCTCTTATTGTCTCCCTCACACTTCTTCCTATGCTGGCATCGAGGAAATTTGATATCAGGATAAAAAAGGCTGAAAAACCTTTCAAGGAAATAGAGACTACCACGCGGATAAAAGCAAGAAAAAAGTCGGTCGCAGGAATCCTGCTTTTTCCCTTTAGAGGCATTCGCTGGATATTATATAATATTCCGAAAGGGATTTATTTAGTTCTTAATTTTATCTTTAGTTTTTTCGCACAGCTTTTTCTTTTACTCTTCCATTATATAAGCCTGCCCTTCAAACCTGTTATTAAGGTTGTATTTGAAGCTCATAACAGGCTTTATAACAGATTTTCCCTACGCTACCATCAGGCGCTTATCTGGTGTCTTGATAATAAGGGAAAAGTCCTGTCTGGTTCAGTGCTTTTTCTGGCGCTGACGATTTTTGTTGCTACCTTTATCCCCAGAGAGCTCATGCCGAAACCGGAGGTGTCAGCTTTTGATGTTAATATAAAGACACCGGTGGATTATTCCCTAGAGCAGACATCGGATATCGTATTTACATTGGAGAATTGGCTGAGCTTGCAGAATTCAGTTAAAGATTCTTTTTCCCAGATCGGCATTGTTAGTGGGATGGAGGGTTTGAATCCGGATATTTCGCTTAATTCCGCTAAGCTTTATGTTGAGGCAAAAGAATCCTCAGAAGTTGAGGGATTGATAAAAGGTTTGAGAGAAAGACTGCAGCGATTCCCCGGCCTGACATATTCAATAGTCAGGGAACAATCAACCCTTTCCCAGTTTATGGCTTTTTCAACTGCAGAAATCGGTTTGAAAATAAAAGGAAATGAACTTAACCGGCTTAATATTTTAGCTGAACAGCTGAAAGAGAAGTTGCGTGATATTGATGAACTGGCTGATATTGGTTCAAATACTGGGGAAGGCAAACCGGAATTCAGGGTTAAAATAAAGAAAGAAGCCCTGGAAAAGTATAATATTTCTCCGGCAGCCATCAGTGATTTTTTAGTGGATGCAGTGAGGGGAAAAATTGCTACTCAGTTTAAAGAGCTGGAGAAAAAGTATGATGTGCTTGTCCGGCTGGAAGAGAATACCAGGGAGAATATTGAATCGCTCCTAAATGAACAGATGCCGCATGGAGAAACACTTATTCCCTTGAGAGAATTGATCTCATATGAGGTTGTTAGAGGGCCGAAAGAAATCCGGAGGGAAAGCCAGCAGCGGGAAGTTCTGGTTACTGCCAACTTGAAAGGAGTTAAGATCAGTCAGGTGGCACCTGAGATAAGAGAGAAGATCAAAGAGCTGGAATTGCCTGCAGGCTATCGGGTTGTATTCAGCGGTGAACAAGAGGAAATGGAGAAGTCCTTCCGCAGTCTTTTATTTGCATTTTCGCTTGCAGTACTGCTGGTATATATGATTATGGCAGCCCAGTTTGAATCTTTACTGCATCCGTTTCTGATCTTATTTACCCTCCCAATGGGATTGACAGGAGCTGTATGGGCACTTCTGATCACTGGGCAGACTTTAAATGTGATTTCTATCATCGGGATGGTGGTGCTGGCCGGAATTGTGGTGAATGACGCAATCGTCAAGATTGACTACACCAACCAGTTGCGCCGGAAAGGGCTTTCAGTAAGAGAAGCTATTATGGAAGCAAGCCGGGTAAGGTTGAGGCCGATATTAATGACAACAATAACTACTGCTTTTGGTCTTTTTCCCATGTCTTTAGGTCTTGGAAGAGGATCGGAGCTGCAGCAGCCGCTAGCGATCACGGTTATCGGCGGCTTGATGCTGGCGACATTTTTAACCTTGATCCTGATACCCATGGCCTATGAACTGGCAGAGAGGGGAAAAACCAGGGATAATAAATGAGAATATTTATAGAGCGCCCCATTGCCACTGCTATGGCATTTATGGTGCTGCTTGTGCTGGGAGTATATTCCTTTCTTAATATTCCCCTGGAACTTGCTCCTAAAGAAGATTATCCCCGTCTAGATATTGAGACTTTCTGGCGGGGAGTCCCTCCTGAAATTATCCAGACCGAGATAAGCTCTGTTTTGGAAGAAAAGGCTTCGACTGTCAAAGGGGTCAGGAAGATCGAGTCTTCTTCAAGCATTGGAAGCTCGCGTATAACTTTGGAATTCGACCCCAAAACCAATATGGAATTTGCCCGGCTTTCTCTGCGGGAAAAGTTTGCTGAAATAAAGGATGAACTGCCTTACGGAGTTAGGCCTGAGATCCGGCCCTATGTGCCTGAAGATTTCAGGGTAAGCCCTTTTCTTAGCTATACTATTTCCGGTGATTATTCCCTCCAAAAGATGAGAGAGTTGGTTAAGGAAAAAATTGAATTCGGGATAGGTTCAGTCAAAGGGATTGCAGATGTTGATGTCAGTGGAGGTTCAGACCCGGAGGTAAGGATTACCCTGGATGAAGAGAAGCTTAAAGCCCTGGGTATACAGCCGTTTCTTGTTTTTACAATGATTCAGGAAAGAGCGCGTATTTACCCGGCCGGGAAGGTCAAGAAAGGAACCAGAGAACTGCTTTTTAAGGTCACTAATCCTATTGATAGCATCAGGGAATTGGGCGAAACAGTGATCGCGCATACAGGTGATAATGCGGTCAAGCTTAAGGAGATTTCACGGCTGACACCGGCATATGGTGAGATTTACTATATAAACCGCATAAATGGAAAACCGACCATAAGGCTTACAGTCAGGAAAGAGAAGGGTTTGAGTACACTTAAAATAGGCCGGGAGGTAAAAAAGCGCCTGGAGGAAGTAAAACAGGAGCTGCCTGACGATCTGATCTTCCGCGAAGTGGATGATGAAAGCGAGGAGATAGAGAAGAATCTTAAGGAATTATACCT
>JAUWTR010000119.1 GCA_030614645.1 Candidatus Aminicenantota bacterium | reverse complement strand
GGGACTATCAAGCATCTCTTTGCTCTTTTGAAGCTGGTAGCAAAACATGGATTAAAGGATGTTTTTATCCATGCATTGATCGGAAGGAGAGGAGAAAAACCTGAAAGCGGAGCTGTTTATATAGCTAAAGTTGAAGATATGTGCTGTTTAGTTAAGGTTGGGGAGATTGCTACTGTTATTGGACGATTTTGGGCCCTGGATCGTGAGGAGAAGTGGGATCGAATTGAAAAGACTTACCGGGCATTTGTATATGGTGAAGGGACAAAAGTCGAAAAGTAGAAATTAGAAAAAGGGAACTTTCTTTTATATAGTTCGTATAATAATATGATGAAAAGTTCAGGTAATCCTTCACAATGCACGAGTAGAGGTTGCCGCAGATACGAGGTGCAGGGGATGAAGCTGTGGTCCTTCACTGCGAAGCCGCTGCAACAAAGTAGATGAGGTAAGATCGGCTCGCATGTAAGGTAAAATATGTATGCATTAAATAAAAGTCATGACAAGAATAAACGTAAGAATCATACACTTAATAAATAACATGTTTTATAAAGGATTAATCATGTTAAATTTGTATGGTGCTGCATACATATTTTATGAATAACCAGGATCCGCAGACGCCGAGAAAAACGAAGAAGAATGGCGTTAAAAATCTGAAGCGAGCACAAGCCACACCCGAATTTCAGCTATATCGACATTTATTATGAATAGTTAAGGATAATGATGAATGTAGAAAATGTAGAAGTTAAAGACCTTCATTTCAATTACGGAAAGGTTAAAGCCTTGGATGGAGTGAACCTTAAACTGCCGGGGGGTGCAATTGGGCTTTTAGGTCCTAATGGAGCCGGCAAGAGTACTTTAATTAAAATATTACTCGGATTTCTTACTCCGGATAAAGGAGAGGGGCTTGTCTTGGGTTATGATATAAAAAAGCAGCAATCCTCGATTCGGCGGTATGTGGGATATATGCCTGAAAGTGACTGTTTGATCCCGGGCATGGATGCAGTTTCCTTTACTTCCTATCTGGGAGAGCTATCCGGGATGCCCCGGCAGGAAGCAATGAAACGTGCTCATGAAGTATTGTTTTATGTAGGTTTGGAAGAAAGCCGCTACCGTAACCTTGAGACCTACTCAAGCGGGATGAAACAAAGGCTTAAACTTGCTCAGGCTATTGTTCATGATCCCAAACTAATATTTTTAGATGAACCGACCAGCGGATTGGACCCGCGGGGACGGATAGAAATTCTGGACCTTATTATGGATATATCTTCAAAAAAGGATATTCAGGTTCTTATCTCCTCTCATATCCTTTCTGATATTGAGAGCGTATGTTCGTATGTAGTGATTTTAAATAAAGGAGAATTAGCTTCTCAGGGGAAAATAAGCGACCTCAAACAGATCAACTACAGTCTTTATGAGATCAAAGCTTTTGAAAATGTTGAGAGGTTTATTGATGGATTACGTAATATTGGCTGTAAAGTAGAACAGACAACGGACAAATTGATAAAAGTGTATTTGCCTCCGGAAAAAAATCCTCAAGATATAATAAGTATAGCCGTGGAAGAAAAAACACAAATACGGCATTTTGTGAAAAGTCAAACATCACTTGAAGATATATTTGCGGAAGTTGTAGGAGTTGATTGATGTCGATTAAAGAGAAAGGCTATGCCCATTGGGACGGGAAACTAAAAAAAATGAAATTTCCCTGGAAGCCGATTACCCGGTATGGCATTAAATTGACTTTCAAAAAGAAGTTTTTCAAATTTTCATTTTTCTTAACCTTAATTCCGGCCCTAATATATTTGGCAGGAATTTATGCTTCTGAAAAAATTGAGGATTTTTCTTTCTTAACCCGCGATACAGATACCCTTTCTTTTTTAAAGGTAGATCCTAAGTATTTCAGTAGTTATTTTACCAATGAATTTCTACTGTTTATGATTGTTTTGTTGATGGTGTTTTGTGGAGCAGGGCTCATTTCTGATGATCTGAAATATAACTCTCTTCAGCTTTATTTTTCCCGGCCAATCAAAAAAAATGATTATTTTATGGGGAAAGCTGCTGTGATAGCTTTTTTTATATTCATAGTGACTCTTATTCCCGGCATAATGTTCATTATCATGAAATTGATATTTTCAGGTAGTTTTAGATTTTTAGCCTCCTTCCCATGGTTGTTTTTTTCTGTTATCGGTTATTCTATTTTTATTACAACTTTTTTTGCTTTTTATACTCTGTTTATATCTTCTATTAACAAAAACAGGCGTTATGTAGGGATATTTATTTTTGGTCTGTATTATTTTTCAGAAATAATTTTCGGGATATTTTTTGGAATATTTAAAAGTAAATACTTTGCGCTTCTGTCGCTTAAAATTAATCTCCAACAGGTTGGTGCTGGCTTTTTTGGGCAAAAACCCGCTTATGATATTCCCTGGATATTATCTTTTTTTATTATCATAATGATCTGTATTTTTGCCGTGATCGTATTGAAAAGGAAAATCCGAAGTGTCGAGGTTGTAAAATGAACCCGGTAATTCAGACAGATAAACTTTCAAAATGGTATGGAAATGTACTGGGATTAAGCGATGTTTCCATAAAGATTGAAGCTGGGATCACAGGTCTTTTAGGGCCCAATGGAGCGGGAAAATCCACCTTTATGAAATTAATGACAGGGCAGCTAAAGCCAAATATCGGGAAAGTTTTGATCCAGGGGGAAAAAGTCAGAAATAACTCTAAACTTTTCTCAAGAATGGGATATTGTCCTGAATATGATGTTTTTTATGATGAGTTGACTGGGTGGCAGTTTATAACGGGAATGTTGAAACTCTATCATTTTTCTTCCCCTGATGTTGAAAAAAAAGCAAGAAAGGCAATGGAAATAGTAGAGCTAATGCAGGATAAAGACAGAGTTATCCGCTCCTATAGCAGAGGTATGCGTCAGAGATTAAAATTTGCTCAGGCTATTGCTCATGAGCCTGAAATATTACTCCTGGATGAGCCTTTAAATGGCCTGGACCCTCTGGGAAGGCGCAAGCTGATACAGCTTATTAAGACATACAGGGATGAAGGTAAGTCAATAATCGTTTCCAGTCATGTTCTTCCTGAAATAGAGGTTTTGACTAATAAAATAGTTCTTATCCATCAGGGAAAGATCTTTGCTCAGGGAGATATCCATTACATTCGGGATCTAATTGAGAACCATCCGCATATGATATCTATTATCTGCAGTAATAGAAGGAAACTTGCCTCAAAATTTATTAAAGAAGAATATGTGCTGAAAGTCGAATTTGGAAAAGTAAAAAACAGGGTGACGATAGAGACCAATGACAGGGATAAATTTTTTTCCAGTCTGCCTTCTATTTTGATGAATAATGATATTGAAGTTGAGGAGATCACTTCTCCGGATGATAACCTTCAGGCGGTTTTTGATTATATAATTGGAAAATAATATGGAACATACAGACACAGGCAGACTAAAGTTTTATCTGACATCTATAAAGCAGGTTTTTTCCTTCTTTTTTTCCCTTGGAAAGCAGGCCAGGAAAACTAAAGCTTTTTATCTCCTTAGTTTTCTCCCTGTACTAATCTCGTTTGTAATAAAGTTTGCCCTGATCTTTTCTGAACATAGAGATATCCAGGGGATATATATTTTTACTAACATAATTATGGCTTTTTATCTTCAATTTCTCATCCTGGTTTTGGCTTTATTCTTTGGTACTTCTGTCTGCTCTGAGGAAGTGGAAGGAAAGAATCTGACTTATCTTGTTACCAGGCCTATTCCTAAAATGTCTATTATCCTAGGTAAATACGCAGCGTATACATTATTGACTATCTTTATGACAGTCGTAGGAGTAGTTATTTCATTTGTAATTTTGAACTTAGGCGATCTGCTGGATTTTTCCCTCTATAAGATACTGTTAAAAGATATTGCTGTATTAAGTTTGGGATTGATGTGTTATATGGCCTTTTTTACTTTTTTCGGTACTTTTCTAAAAAAATCTATCATGTTCGGATTGATATTTAGTTTTGGGTGGGAGAATGTGATTCAGTATTTTCCCGGTTCCACTCAGCGATTTGCAATTGCTCATTATCTTAAGTCCTTACTGCCTGCTCCCACAACAGGAAGGTTTGCTTTTTTAATATTCCGGCTGGAACCGACATCGCCGGCAATGTCGGTTTTTATGCTTTTCCTGATAACAGTGGTTTTTCTTGCCTTAGCCTGCCTGTTGTTTTCTTATAAAGAATATATACTTGAAGACTAATTATTTCTTTTCTGGTTCAGAAGGTACAAGTTCTCCTTTGAGTTTGGTCAGGAGTTCTTCAGGTATAGTAGCAGAGATGGTGATGAATTCATCAGTGGATGAGATTATAATTGCGTTCATCAGTTCGCCGATTTCAGGCTTTTCAGCTGCAGCCATAGCTCCGAGTGACTTAAAGCCATTCAATTGAGTGGCTATCTTCTGGTTTTTTTCAGCATCTGCACTTGCACCTTTGATTTCCAGCATTATATTTTTATTTTTATAATCAAAATTAAAAGATACAGATTTGACCGATTTTATATCGGGAATCATAGGGTTTCCCGCAGATTCACTTGCAGCTTTCGGTGGTACAAGAACAACACCCCAGACTAAAGTCTTTTTGTTAACTTTTTTCAATAGGGTTGAAAGTTCTTCATTTTTGTAGACATTATCTTTGTTTCCTTTTAAAACATCGATAACAGCTTTTATCCCAGGTAAAGTTCCAACTGCGATATTGGATTTGTCTAAAAAAGTTAAACCGGCTTTCTTGTCTTCATCTACACTATAATAAATATTCATGCCATTGTATTCTTCTTCTAAGAATTCCTTATCTTCTTCTTGAGCTTTTTTCTTTATGACAGAAAGAAGGGCCTGGGGATCATGTTTTATATTTACAATACCTACACCTTCTTCTCCTTCCTCGCCTTTAAACATAGCGGCAGTAATGTAATTAAGGTCTTCTTTAGGGTCGATTCCGGTTTTTTCCACAAATTCAAGATATTGTTTATAGGCTTTTTCATCCTTAATTGCCTTGTCAACAACTTCGATTGACATGGCTTTGTGAGCATCAATAAAAATTACACCTTGAGCATTTACCGGTAATAGCTTCATCATGTTTTTAGCAGATGTGGCTTCTGCTTTTGTGGCCTTATCACTGCTGCTGCAAGCTAATAAAGAACTAAGAGCAAGACTGAGAACTAATCCGAGTATCATACTTTTTTTCATTTTTATTCTCCTTTTTTCGGGAATTTATTTCTCGTTTAAGGGACTATACCAGAATTTAAGATAAAGAGGCAACTTTTTTTTAAAATTATTACTTGCTGAAACAAGAGCCTTTATTATAGATTTTGAATATAATAGCATTTCTGATAAAGAAATGCTTTAGGAGGATGAAGTGCCGGAAATGAAACATGAAAAAAACTGGAGTTTTAGGAGATTAGCAAAAAACAGGATGAGTATACGCCGGTTTTTAGATAAACCTGTAGAGAGAGAAAAAATATTTACTTGTTTAGAGGCTGCCCGGGTAGCTCCCTCTGCAGAAAACTCCCAACCATGGCGTTTTTTGATAGTAGATGATTCTGAGATAAAAAACAAATTTTCCAGAAAGGTTTTTTCAGGTATTTACAAAGTTTCAAAGTTTGCAGCCAAAGCTCCGGTTTTAATTCTTATTATGGCACAGTTAGATATTGTTGCGCATAAATTAGGAAAACAAATACAGAATATTCAGTTTCATCTTCTTGACATCGGGATTGCAGGCGAGCATTTTGTTCTGCAAGCAGAGGAGTTGGGGTTGGGTACTTGCTGGATGGGCTGGTTTGATGTAAGGAAAGCCCGAAAATTTTTTAAAATTCCCAAAAAATATAAAATAATTGCTTTAATGCCAGTTGGGTATTATGAAAAAAAGCCCTCCCGGAAGCGGAAGCGAAAAAGCATGAAAGAGATTGCCTGGTTTAACAGGATAGAATAAAATCTATATTTCGACTCCGAAGACTCCTTTAAAGGCAAATCCGAGTATCATACTTTTTTTCATTTTTATTCTCCTTTTTTCGGGAATTTATTTC
>JAUWTR010000040.1 GCA_030614645.1 Candidatus Aminicenantota bacterium | reverse complement strand
TAAGGCGGGTTGATATATCCAGCACAATCTCTTTCTCTAAGGTTCCTTTTTTGCCGATACATCCAGGATCACGGCCGCCATGCCCCGAATCGATGACTATGCTTCTGATTCCCAAGCCCAGCTGACGGGCCATGCTATAGCCGGATTTTGTGGGCTTTGCAGGCTGAGAAACTTTTCCTGAAGGAGAGGTTGAAGCAGGCGTTTTTGGGTAGATGTCGATGACGACTCGGAAAGGATCAAACAGATGCCAAACATGATGGTGTTTGGTCCTCTCAAAGTCAAGGTCGATTACGACTCTTACAGTGGTTTGGTTTTTTTGAGCGATCCTGATTTTATTGACATACCCGTTGTCCACTGTTTCAGCCCTGCCGTGCAGGATAGGATTTAATTTTGCCTGGTAAATATCTAGGTAGAGGCGGTCGGGATCACGAAGTTGATTAAAATTGTATTCTCTTAGCTTTCCAACATCAACAACGATCCGGGTAAATGAGGCGTGTGTGTGGGAACGGAGGTCGTAAATCTCGACTCGAGAGTCACTCTGGCTTTGGCTGAGGCGGGGAAAGAGGATAAGAATACTCAACAGCAGGATGGCATATAAACTCTTTTTATTCATTTTGGGCAATAAGGAATTCTATAAAAATAGCAGATTGCTGTCAATAAGGTTGATCTTTCGTGCTCCATATTTTCTAAGCTTCTGGGCATTAAGCAAGAATCAGGTCAGTTGATACGAAAACACGCAGATTTTCCCCAGCGAGGAAAATCCGCTCGGATCCAGTCTTCGCTCCCCTCTCCACTCTGGAGAGGAACCAGGCCCGCTCATCCTTGCCAAAAACTTTCTTAATCATCCTGAATCATTCATAAAAATTGCCGATGTCCTATTCAAAAAAAACAATACCTAATTTTATCATTGGCACTTTTTACCTTTCAGGCGAGCCGATCTTACCACATCTGCTTTGTTGCAGCGGATTCGCAGTGAAATACCACAGCTTCATCCCCTGCGCCTCGTATCTGCGGCAACCTTGACTCGTGAATAATTCAGGCAAGTTGACCTGATTCTTTTTACCGCTTTTCTTTGGGAAAATGGCTTCCCACTTTTTATTTAAGGCCTTCAGGCCCCGTATTTTTTTAGTTTTCCGGCATGGGCCAGCATTAGCGGCATGGCCTCTACAGCAGGGAAGCGGCCCAGGTATCCGCAGCTGCAGCCCTTTTCTGTAAAACTGGTGACTGTATCCGGCTGAGCGGTCTGCCCCCAGATGAGAAAAGGATTTGGGTGCCAGGAATGTGATTTCATAAGACAGGGAGTGGAATGGTCAGAGGTAACAACCAGGACTTCAGGCTTCAGAGCCAGAATACGGGGAATCAAGGAATCGGTTTTTTCAATAGCTGCTTTTTTTGCTTCATAATTGCCGTCTTCTCCGGCAGAATCGGTCTTTTTTACGTGAACATAGAAAAAATTGAAATTATCATAATATTCTTCCAGGGTATTGAAAAGGTCCTCAATTTTTGCTCCGACATTCAGGACATTCATGCCTGCGAGTTTAGCCAAGCCCCTGTACATAGGGTAATTAGCTATAGCTGCCGGTTTCAATTTATAAAGAGTATCCATAGCCGGAAGTTCAGGATATTTTGCAAATCCCCGCAAGAGAACAGCATTGGCTTTGGGATTGCCCTTTAAGATATTAGTAGCTTCATCAAGGAAAGTATTCACGAGTTTTGCCGTGTTATTTGCTTCTGGAGAAAGGGGTGATGTGTAGGCCCTCGGCTTGTTTTCCTGTTGCGGGTCTGCATCTGAGAGGGCGTCTGAGAGTCCGTCTTTACTGAATTTAACCACAAAGCGGTGCTCCCTGCCCGGATAAAAGGAGATTTGAGTGCCTTCAATGGGTTGGATTTTGTCATTGAGAGTGAGGCAAAGTCGTTCATTTTCGCTGGTCGGGATACGCCCGGCTCTGCGGTCGATAATGAGGCCATTTTTCAGGGTAGCAAAATTTCCCCTTGCAACCAGATCGCTTTCTCCAACTTCTACATCGACTCCCAGGGCTTCCAGAACACCTCTCCCCAGCTGATACTGGATCGGGTCATATCCGAAAAGTGAGAGATGGGCGGGCCCGCTCCCAGGAGTTATTCCCCGGAATACAGGGTCTGTTAAGCCGCATACCCCTTGGGTGGCCAGCTTATTGAGATTAGGAGCAGCAGCCGTTTCCAGAGGTGTTTTCCCGTTTATTGGCAGGCCTCCCAGGCCGTCTAAGACCAAAAGCACTATTTTTGAATCTGTTTCCAGACTTAATTCCGAGATTAATTTTGTATGTGACATAACATATCAAATATAGAGAATCCCAGCATTGAAGTCAATCTTCCTTATTTTTCACCTTTAAGGCGAGCCGAGATGAAATTCGAGCCACACCAGAATTTTATTTTACTTTCATATATCCCTCTGATAAAATCTTTACATGACTAAGGTTTTAATATTTGATTTAGGCTCCCAATACACCCAACTTATCGCCCGAAAGGTCCGGGAATTTGGAGTCTACTCGGAAATAATTCCCTATACAACCCCCGTTCCCTATATAAAAAAGGAAAAGCCTGCAGCTATTATTTTGTCAGGAGGCCCCAGAAGTGTCTATGACAAGGATGCCTTGCTTCTTTCTAAAGAAATTTTTCAAATGGATGTTCCTGTTCTTGGCATATGCTATGGGTTGCAGCTAATGGCTCATCTTCTGGGAGGCCGGGTTTCTCCATCTCAAAAAAGAGAATATGGATTTGCTTCTCTTGAGGTGAAGGATTCATCTGTCCTGCTTGCTGGACTAAGCCGCAGCGGACAGGTCTGGATGAGCCACGGAGACAGAGTGGAGGAAATTCCTCCCGGATTCGTCATTTCAGGGGAGACAGCAAATTGCAAAACAGCAGTTATCGAAAACCGGAAGGAAAAATGTTTTGGAGTTCAATTCCATCCAGAGGTCATTCACAGTAAAGAGGGACTAAAAGTAATATCCAATTTCCTTTTTAAGGTGGCTGCGTTAAAAGCGGATTGGAGTATGGGTTCGTTTATTGAGAGGAAGGTCAAGGAGATTAGCAACCTGGTCGGGGATAAAAAAGTTATTTGCGGCTTAAGCGGAGGAGTGGATTCCCTGGTTGCTTCTATGATCATCCACAATGCGATCAAGAATAACTTGGTCTGTATATTTGTTGACAACGGGCTTTTAAGAAAAGGGCAGTATCAACAGTTAATGGAAAAATTCCGAAAAAAATTTGCCCTTAATGTGGTCGGTGTTAATGCTTCTGCTCTATTTCTTCAGAAAATAGACAAGGTCACTTCACCTGAGCAAAAAAGAAAGATAATTGGCAGGGAATTTATCCATATATTTGAAAAAGAGGCGGAAAAATTGGGAGGGGCTGAATTTTTAGCCCAGGGGACGATATACCCTGATGTAATTGAGAGCAATCCGGTCAAAGGGCCTTCTTCCAGCATTAAATCTCATCATAATGTGGGAGGCTTGCCTGAAGGATTGAAGTTCAGGCTGGTTGAACCTCTAAGGGAACTGTTTAAGGATGAAGTTAGAGCTCTTGGATTGGAGCTTGGGGTGGATAAAGATTTTATATTTCAGCATCCTTTTCCGGGACCGGGGCTTGCTGTTCGCATTGTAGGTGAAGTTACCAGAGAGCGGCTTAGGATAATCAGGGATGCGGATGATATCATTCTTCAGGAGATAAGAGCTGCCGGAATATACCAAGACTTATGGCAGGCTTTTGCTGTTTTGCTCCCAGTACGTTCTGTTGGTGTTATGGGAGATAAAAGGACTTATCAGCGGGTCGTAGTAATACGTCTTGTTCAGAGCATTGATGGTATGACAGCAAACTGGTTTCCAGCTGATTCTAAAGTGTTATCCCAGATATCCAGCCGTATTGTAAATGAGGTGGATGGAGTAAACAGGGTGGTTTATGATGTAACATCCAAGCCTCCGGGGACGATTGAATGGGAATGAGATCAAATTTTATACATCTGCATGTTCATTCAGAGTATAGCATCCTGGATGGGTCTGTTAAAATCGCCGGGCTTTTAGAAGCGGCCTCTCAACAGGGAATGCCGGCTGTAGCTCTTACAGATCATGGCAATATTTTTGGAGCTATAAACTTTTCCCAACAGGCAAGAAAAAAAGGTATCAAACCAATACTGGGATGTGAATGTTATGTAGCGCCTGGAAGCCGTATACATAAAAAGCCGGACCTTAAGGGGCAAAACCATTTTCACCTTGTTTTATTGGTCAAAAATGAAGTCGGTTATAAGAATCTCTGTCATTTGATCACAAAATCATATCTTGAGGGTTTTTACTATAAACCTAGAATAGATAAAGAACTTCTGTCTCAGTACAGTGAAGGTTTGGTGGCCTTATCAGCTTGCTTGAAAGGTGAGGTCAGTTATTGCTTGAACCTGGGGCATGAAGACAAGGCCGAGGAAGCAGCCCGGGAATATATGTCCATTTTCTCTGAAGGAGATTTTTATATTGAAGTCCAGGACCATGGCCTTGAGGAGCAAAAGAAGATTAACCCTTTATTGATCAAACTGGCAAGAAAACTCGATTTGCCCTTGGTAGCTACTAATGATGTTCATTATCTGAATAAAGATGATGCAGAAAGCCATGATATTCTCCTTTGTATACAGACAAATAAGAAAGTAACTGATAAGGACCGGATACGGTTCGGCACCCAGGAATTCTATTTTAAATCAGCCGCTGAGATGATGAAGCTTTTTAAGGTCTGTCCGGATGCGATAGAGAATACAGTAAAGATCGCTGACAAGTGTGATTTTGAGCTTTCTTCATCAGGATATCATTTGCCTCATTTTGATCCTCCACAGGGATTTTCATTAAATGAATTTTTTGAAAAAACAGCCAGGGATGGATTTAAAGAAAGGATGAAGTCCTTGCACAACCTGATAGAAAAAGGAGAACTCTCCGGCTTTGAGGAATATGAAAGCAGGCTGGAAAAGGAAATACAGCTTGTGGAAGAAATGGGATTTGAAGGGTATTTCCTGGTCGTCTGGGATTTGATCCGGGAGGCAAAATTAAAAAATATACCTATCGGTCCGGGCAGAGGTTCTGCAGCAGGTAGTCTCCTAGCCTTCAGTTTAGGAATCACTGAAATCGATCCACTTGAGTATGACCTTCTGTTTGAAAGATTTTTAAATCCGGAGCGGATTAGTCTGCCGGATATAGATATTGATTTCTGCGGAAGACGTAGGGATGAGATCATTTCATATGTCACTTCAAAATACGGCAGGGAAAATGTCTGCCAGATCATTACTTTCGGGACTATGGCAGCGCGTCAAGCAATAAGGGATGTAGGCCGGGCTCTGGATGTCCCTTTGTCTCAAGTTGATAAAATAGCAAAAATGATTCCTTCTATAGGGGAGGATTCGTCGATCGCTGTTGCTTCTAAAAAAATACCGCAGTTAAAAGCTCTCAGGAAAAAGGAAGCCTTTGTTGAACGTTTGCTTTTAGTGGCTGAGAAACTGGAAGGCCATGTCCGGCACCCCTCAATTCATGCGGCAGGAGTTGTGATCGCTCCCAAGCCGCTGGTTGAATTTGTCCCGCTCTACAAGTCAGCAAAAGATGAGATCACAACTCAATTCCCCATGCAAGACGTAGAGTCTATTGGCCTTCTGAAGATGGATATCCTCGGATTGAGAAACCTGACGGTTATCCAAGACACTATTGATCTGGTTGCGGAGGCTAAAGAGGAAAAGATCAACTTGAAGAATATTCCTCTAGATGATGAAAAGACTTTTCAGGTTTTTCAGGCCGGAAATACAGGCGGTGTTTTCCAGTTTGAAAGTTCAGGCATGAAAGACCTGCTTAGACGGGTCAAGCCGACAAATTTTCGTGACCTCATCGCTTTAAATGCGCTTTACCGTCCCGGCCCCTTACAGAGTGGGATGACAGAAGATTTTATTAAATGCAAGAATAATCCTGACCTAATAGAGTATGAATTCCCAGAGTTGGAACCGATCCTGAAAGAAACAAAGGGACTGATCGTATATCAGGAGCAGGTGATGCGGATCGCGACAGATATTGCTGGATTTTCCATGGCGGAGGCTGATCTGCTGCGTAACGCTATGGGAAAGAAAAAAACTTCGGTGATGAAAGCCCAGAAAAAACGGTTTGTGCAGGGAGCCAAAGAGCGAGGCATCAGCCAGTCCAAAGCTAATAAGATATTCGAGCAGATCAATTATTTTGCCGGATATGGTTTCAATAAATCTCACAGCGCGGCCTATGCTTATCTTGCTTATCAGACTGCTTATCTCAAGGCCTATCACCCGGTTTATTTCCTGGCGGCTCTTTTGACATCTGAAGCGGATAAAGGTGCTACTTCGCAGGTAATCAAATACATTAATGAATGTAAAGATATGGAAATCAAGGTTCTTCCCCCGGATATCAATAAAAGCGACATAAACTTTTGTGTTAAAGATGGGGATATCTGTTTCGGATTGGCTGCGGTAAAAAATATCGGAGAAGGCGCTGTGCGCGAGATCCTTGAGGCCAGGGAGCAGGAAGGAGAGTTTAGTTCTCCATTTGATATCTGCAAACATGTCGGGCCAAGAGTATTTAACCGGAAGGTTATTGAAAGTCTGATAAAATCCGGAGCTTTTGATTCTATGGGATGGAAACGGTCCCAGCTGTATCAGCTTGTTGATGATCTAATAAAATATGCTCATAATTTTGATGAGATGAAATCATCAAATCAGACGCTTCTTTTTGGGAGCAGCCAGATGGAGCCTCCTCCGATTCCAGAAGCAGTAAAAGAGATGGAGGAGTGGGAGAGATTGAAATATTTAGCTTATGAAAAAGAAGCGCTTGGTTTTTACATTACCGGGCATCCTCTACAGCAGTACAAAAAGAAACTCAGAGGACTGATAACTCATTCCATAAGTCAGCTTCACGAAAATTTAAATTCGCATACCGAGATTCAACTTGCCGGGATAATTTCTTCTGTGAAACCCCTTAAGACCAGAAAAGGAGACAGGATGGCTACTTTTGTCCTTGAGGATATGGACAGCCGTATAGAGATCGTCGCATTTCCTGAAAGCTATGGAAAATATTATGAAGCTATCCAGAAAGAACTGCTGGTGTGGGTCAAGGCTTCAGTCCAGAGTAACGGAGGAAGCACAAGGGTTCAGTTATTACAGATCATGCCTCTGGAAGATGCTTTCCAAAAGATGGCCAAGAAATTGATCCTGCGGGTCAACCTGCCTGCTCTTGAACACTCTGTTTTTGACGAGATCAAGGCCCTACTGATGGAGTTTGAGGGCGAATGCCCGGTATTATTAGAGCTGGAGACAAAGGATGCACTTAAAGTATTGCTTCAGTCTGTGGATATTCAGGGAGTCAAGTGTGCCCAGGAAATGATAGAGCGACTTGAGGACCTTTTAGGAGATAATGCGGTTATAATTCAATATTAAAGGTATAAAATGTTCAAACAGATTTCTAATGAATTAAAAAATCATGCTCCCTTTACCATTTTTGGCGCCATGACCGGGATAGGCGTTATGCTGGTTTTTCAGACAATACCGAAGGATTTATCGCATAAAATTTTTTTCATCCTTCATCCAGCCCATGTGCTTTTAAGTGCCCTTGTTACGGCCTCTATTTATAAGCTCCATCAATGCAAGCAGGTTAGCAAAAAATGTTTTAAAGGAAAATGCAACTTTTTGGTTCTGTTATTGATCGGTTACATTGGTTCGATCGGGATTGCTACTATCAGCGATTCGGTTATCCCTTATTTAGGGGAAATTTTACTGAAAATGCCGAATCGAGGAATTCACCTCGGTTTTATCGAAAAGTGGTGGCTTGTAAATCCTTTGGCTGCTATTGGAGTAGCAATTGCCTATTTCTGGCCGGCCACTAAATTTCCTCACAGTGGTCATGTTCTGCTCAGCACTTGGGCATCGTTATTCCATATTTTAATGGCCGTGGAGGGGGCTTTAAACGGCTGGTCTTATATTATCGTATTTGCATTTTTATTCCTTGCGGTCTGGGCACCTTGCTGCCTGAGCGATATTGTATTTCCTCTTTTGTTGGTAAAGGAACAAAAATCAAACCAAAAGCCCTCTTAACCTGAACTATTTGCTTTTATCTCAACTCGTTTCTGGGTTTTTCCTCCGTGCTGGGATTTCACCTTAAATTCAACCCATCCGCTGGAGCCATTAAGTTTTACTAAGACACAGAATCTGAGAGTTTGTTTACCTTTAAGCCTAAATTCCGCACCTTTTTCAGTTACTATTTCTATTACGGCCCGGCTGTTTGCTAGTTCAGTTTTCACTTGGCCTTTTGGAGCATTAATAATAGTTATGTTTTTTGAAGAACTGACTGTGATCTTATCCTTTACGGCCCGCTTAAGTTTCAGAGCTCGGTCTGAAGCTGTAGGGTAGACCCTGTCATTTTTTACAGCCACTTTCACCCAGTAAAGTTCGTCTGTTGCCGGGGTAATGGCAGTCTCTTCTATTTCCACTTTAGGGAACTGGCTGGCGCAGTACATAACAAAAAGGGCGTTTTTCTCTGCTTCCATTTTAATGTACCGGGCAGGGGGAGTTCTGCTCATGTGCTTTTTTCGGGTGCCGCCGATCCATATTTCCCCGAGGTCAGGATGCTTACATTT
>JAUWTR010000016.1 GCA_030614645.1 Candidatus Aminicenantota bacterium | reverse complement strand
ATGATGTTGCTAATGCCATTGGTCCGGTGGCTGCTATTGTTGCGGTTATACGGACGCAGCAAGTCGATATGCAAGTTGCGGTTCCTTTCTGGCTGTTGCTGCTGGGGGGGGGCGGGATTGCCATTGGGGTTTATTTCTGGGGATACCGGGTGATTGAGACTGTGGGACATAAAATAACCAGGATCACTCCCACCAGGGGATTTACTGCAGGATTTGGGACAGCCACTACTGTGCTTATCTGCTCCCGGTTAGGTATGCCGGTTTCGACTACCCATGTATCGATCGGTACAATTATCGGGGTGGGATTGGCAAAGGGAATATCCGCAATAAACCTCAAGGTCATAAAGAGTATCTTATCCGCTTGGGTAATATCCCTTCCTATGGCAGCCGGTTTTTCAATCGGATTCTATTATCTTTTTATTCTAATATTCGGCTGAAACTTTTAATTGCACATATTCGCATATAAATACGAATATCTGGATTGCCAGATGTGGTCAATTGAATCTATATAGGAATCAGGGTAACATATCGACATTTTTTATTAATAGTTCAGGTTGTATAGGGCTTTGATCTTATCGGCATCGGTTTTTGGATCTGACCAGATTTTTTCAGGGATGGAAAACCATCTCGCGTTCGGCCTTCTGCGGGCGATTCTGTGGATGTTTAATAGATGTGTGGTGGTGATATTGTCTGTAAAGATATTTCCGGCTTGGGTTCCGCAGCTCAATGTGAATGAGGGATTTAAGGTATTATAGATCCCGCCTATGGCTCCCTGGGTTGCCGGAGTGTTTACACAGATCCTGCCGGCCGAAAGGTTGGCAGTAAAATCCTGGATGACTTTTTCACGGTTGGTATAAATGCTGACTGTGTGTCCCTGCCCGCCCATTGAGTTCAACTTCTTGCATGTCTCTAATGCTTTTTTGTAGCTTTCAACGCAGTATAAGGCAAGGATGGGTGCCAGAATCTCGTAGGACAGGGGGTGGCCTGGGCCGACTCCCTTGCAGGGAGCGATAAGAAGTTTTGTTTTGTCCGGGATGTTGAAGCCGGCTTCTGCTGCGATGAATCTGGCAGGTTTTCCGACTATCTCAGCTTTCATAAGCTTGTTAACTGGATCAAAAGCGACTTTTCCCAATTTTTCTGCTTGTTCTTGGCTGCAGAAAAAACATCCTTTTGCTTCAAACAGGGGCTTAAGCTGGAGGCCCACTTTTTTCTCTACAACAAGGGCCTGTTCTGAAGCACAGACTGTCCCGTTGTCAAAGGTTTTTGAGAGGAAAATATTGTCAGCTGCCAGTTGAATGTCTCCTGTTTTATCCACATAGACAGGGACATTGCCGGGTCCTATCCCGATAACAGGTTTCCCGGAAAGATAGGCTGCCTTGACTATCTGTCTTGTGCCGGTTGCTAAAATCAAGGCAAGGTTTCTGTGGCTCATGATGTGTTTAAGATAGTCGATATGCTTTTTTTTCAGTCTTTGGATGCAGTACTCCGGGGCTCCTGCCTTTATGGCGGCGTGATAGAGGATTTCTGCTGCCCTGGCGGAGCATTTTCTGGCTGCGCCATGGGGGCTGAAGATAATGGGATTTCTGGTCTTCATAGAGATCAGTATTTTAAAGATGGTTGTGGAAGTGGGATTGGTCAGGGGAGTCATTCCCAGGATAGGGCCGTGCGGTTCGGCTATCTCGGTGATGCCCTCCTTTTCATTATGGGAGATCTCACCCACGGTTTTCTGATTTTTGATGTTTTCATAGACAAGCAGGCTGGCCCAGCAGTTTTTTATTATCTTGTGCTCAAAAACCCCGATTCCTGTCTCATCCAGGGTCAGCTGCGCCAGCTCAAGCCTGGCATTAAAAGCGGCTTTAAAGACAGCATCAACAATGTGGTCGACCTGCTCCTGGTTGTAAGACCTGAAGGCTGCGGCAGCGGATTTAGCTTTGGAAAGGATATCATCCGCATAACTCTGATAAACAGAAGGTTCCATTGGGAGTTTTCTCTAGAAAAAAATTATCACAAGAGGTTTCGGAAGTCAAGAAAGGGCTTTTGTATATTCTGATGCGGAGGACAGATGTGCATTATCTTATTAATCGAAGATCATAAAGTTATGGACAAGATTATCGCTAAACTTAAACTTACCTTTAAGGCAGAACGTCCTCCGCTACCCAAAGCGAAGTTTTCCCTTTCCCGCTTATTTTTCATTGACTGTATATATTTTCCTTTGTATTATTTTTAATTATTTCATAAACAAATATTGAGCCTCCAGCGTAATAAGAGATGAAAACGGAAAACATGAGAGATTCAGAGCTTGTGAAAAATTGCCTGCAAGGAGATATGGAGGCGTATAGACAGATTATGGACAAATACACAGGAAAAGCAATGGCGCTGGCCATAAATATCCTGCGCAACCGCGAAGATGCTGAAGATGTCTGCCAGGAAGCCTTTATCAGCGCCTATCACAATCTGGATAAGTTTGATCTGCAGGGGAATTTCAAAAACTGGTTTTACACTATGATATATAATCGTTGTATTGACAAAATCAGAAAGAACAAACGCTTTTTTCAATTTTTTGCTCGTGTCAAAAGCAGCCAGCCACTTATCCAAGTAAACCCGGAGCCAACCAATCCCACCTCTGTTTGTTCTTTGGACAAGAGATATTTACAGACCTTAAGTCCTAAGGAGAGACTGGCATTGTTTCTTTGGGCTCAGGATAGCTTTGCAGGTGAGGAGATCGCAGCTATTCTAAAATGTTCTCCAGCAACAGCTCGAGTCCATCTGTATAAAGCACGCAAAAAGATTAAGGCAGTAATAGGGGGAGAAAATGTGGAAGTGTAAAGTCGCAAATTTTCTGTTTAAGGCAGTTTCCATAAAGATCTTCCAAGACTATGTGGTTATGAGCCATATTCAAACCTGCTCCAACTGCCAAAGCAGGTTGGCAAATAGGGAAGAGGCCCAGTCGCTTTTAATTCCCCAAGCAGAGCTTCAGAATGGGAAGGATTTTTGGCCAAATGTGCGTCACGCCATAGGGGAAAAACAAAGCCCGCTAAAACCCGCCCTTGTTTATCGTTGGAGATGGGCATTTATTGCCACTCTGACAATTGGTTCCATCCTGGTTGGGATTTGGTTTTCATTTACTCCGACTCTGCAAAAAAGCCCGGAACCGACCCAAAAGTTTCATGTTAATTATATAGAGATTGAAAATAAGCCTGTGCAGGTTTTTTATTTTAAGACCCAGGAAGAAAACATGTTTTTTGTCTGGGCAGAAAAATCCGAAGAAGGAGGATAAGAATTAAAATGAAAAAAACAAGTATGTTTGCTTTAATGATTCTCGTTTTTATGTTGACATCGATCTCAGCCCAAAATTTATTAGATGTCAAATTGCGTGTGTTTGAAGGTGACAGAGTTGGGCCGACAAAACCCCCGGAGTTTGTCACCTCCTCATACATTAGGCCAACCATAACGGCCAGTATCCGGACGGACTTTGGCCTGGAAAAGGAAAAGAGTCAAATCCAGAGAGTCTTTAACCTCTTGGATGTGAATCTACTGACAGAGGCGGATTTGGGTCTAAATATCGAGAATCCAGTTTCTATGCGTCATTATTTTAGGTTGAACAGCCACCAGTACATGATTTCCATTCATCTGATTGATTGGGACATGAAAGGCCAGTTTTTGATTGTTGTGAATGAAGAATCAGAAAAAAATAAGCCGCAAAATGTTTTAACCACAGAAATGACTCTCCTCGGGGGAAATATTGCGGTATTTGGTTTTGAGAGCCGGGAAGGGAAACCTTATTTTATGTCCTTTTATGTATCAGGGCCGAAAAATAAAATGCTTCCGCCGCCTCCACCCCCGCCGCCTTCACCCCCGCGTGCTGTGAAAGCAAAGATAGTAGAATTTGAAAAAGGGGCAGTCAAAGCCCAAGGCCTGATAAAGCCTCCCAGTGTCCTTAAAAGAATAGATCCTCATTACCCAGTAGAAGCCAGAAAATTAGGAAAATCTGGAGTTGTTATTCTCAATGTTCGGATAGATGAAGAAGGGAAGGTCGAAGGAGTTTTGGTGTTACGAAGTTTAAGTGAGATTCTAGATAAAGCAGCCCTAGATGCTGTGAAGCAGTGGGAGTATGAGCCTTTTGTTCTTGAGGGGAAGCCACGCAAACTCGTGTTTACAGTCACAGTGCGTTTTAAGCTCAAGTAGGGAAAAATTCAGGAGGGAGATTATCTAAGGCTCTCTCCCTCCTGAATGCCGACATGTTTTATGAATAGTTCAGGCTAATACAGAAAGTTTCTCGTTTCACCCTTCATATAAAGCGTTGTGAGGAATTACGCGCCCAGATCATTTTCAAATATTCTTCTTTGCTTGGCACATCTTTTATTTTTGTGTAACCTTTTTGGGGAAATCAAGTCTTATGTATAGGAGGTGTTAAAAAATGATAAGTAATAAAAAGTTTCAGACATGGATGGCAGTTTTACCGGTTTTTCTAGTTATCTTTATGTTGGCCGGATGTGCTGCAAAAACAGCTAAAGTGTGGGGTGATCCGCAGACAGGCCTCATCCTCAAATACAGGATGGCGGAAGATCAAGTTCTGAAGTATCAGGCATCGAGTGATTTTAAAATGAAACTTGAAGTCATGGGGCAGAAAATGGAAATAGACGGCAAAGAAGCATATGCTTTCTCTGTTGAGGCAAAAGGGCTAAAGGAAGATAATCATAAGCTTGGTGTTACTATTGATTCAATGAGTATAAGTCTTACAACCCCGCAGGGTGAGCTTAATGCGGATATGAGCGGCGTAGAAGGAAAAGGCTTTGATATGGTCCTTTCTCCCTTAGGGGAAGAAATGGATATGTCTGGTGCGGAATCCTTAAAATATGAATTGGAACCGGGAAATGTCTATAATGTCAAATCAAAGTTCCAGCTTATTTTTCCTGACTTGGCAGGCAGGCCTTTAAAGCTGGGAGATACCTGGAAAAGTAAGGGTGCCCTAGATGAAAAAAGCAGCAAAGGTTTCATGACCATAACCTTTGATAGTTTGAACACTTTGGAAGGATTTGAGACTGTAGATGGATTGGAATGTGTTAAAATTACGTCTGAGTCTGTAGGAGTGCTTAAGGGAAAAAGTCAACCGGAACCTGGGGTAGAGCTTGTATCTGAAGGAAAAATTAATGGTACTGATATATGGTATTTCGCCTATAAAGAAGGTATGTTAGTTAAAGTGATAACCAAAGGCACTGGGGAAACAACTGCTAAAGGCCCTCAGAATATAACCATTCCTATGACACGGCAGTTCGAAGGTGAAGTTAAGCTGATCAAATAATCAGAAAACTGATAAATGAAAAGTAAATAAAGATGAAGCGTGATCAACAATATAGGTTGACAAAATGAAAGAATTCACAGAATAACAAAAGGAGCATTATCGGCAAGAATTCAGAAAGCGGAAGCAGTGCAGGTATAATAAATTGGGACACATCCTATTTTCCAGCTTCATGCTATTTCTTTACTAAAGCCGCCCGCAGAAAGTACCCCGCGCTTCCGGAAAATCCAGCTGAGAGCGCAGCGATTAAAGCGGTCATCAGCACCAGCAGCCAACGTGAATTCAGTCCGATCATAATGGCAATCCTCTGGGCAATAATATTGCTTCCGCTAAACATCAGGTATAGACTCCAGACCAGCCACAACAGGCCTGCGCTCAACATCCCGGTTCTGAAGGCTTGCCATCCAGTTTTTGCCAGCAGCACCCCGCAAACAAGAGGTACCAGAATGATCCACCACCAGAAGGGAGTGAAAATCTGTAACAAGACCAAAATGACTAAACAAATGATCACATCTTTCATTTTGCACCTCTCAATCTGGTTTTACCGCTTAAATGTTCTTCTTTTATCTCCGGTTTTTTCAAGAAATGCACTTCATATATTTTCCCTGCTGCCCAGTCATCGATCATATTGTCATAAAATTTTGACCCGGGATTGCCCGACTGTCCCCCGGGATAAATACCCCAGGCTTTAAGCTCCGGGCCCAGAGCAACTATCATGCGCCATGAAGGTCCAAAAGTCAGAGAGGTTGCATTAACAATTCCGGAGTTTCCATTGGTCTCCAGATTTTTACGGTTAAGTCCGGGAATTCTTGCCAGATGATTGATATCAGTTCCCCTGGCCTTTCCCCATGTCCAACTTTCATCCATTGAACCGAATCTCTCTGTTAACTTCTGTATTGCTGCTTTAAATGACAAAAAAGTCAGCTCTTTCAATGACTCCTTTTCTTCAGTTGTCTTGATGTCAAAATAAGGGCTGTCCGGCTTATTAATGATCAAGTCCAAAGTCACGTTTGTTCCGGGCCGATTGAGCTGTCCGTCCGGATGTTCCAGCTCATCACTCCAGATGATGTTTGCAAGTTCCCGCCACCAATATTCAAAAATAGTGGGCTCGATTAATTCCGCTAAGAATTTAAAATTCCATAGTTTGATTTTCTTAAAAGCTGCCTTTTCCGCTGGAGTCAATTTTTGTTCCTCCATCAGAATTGATAATCCAGGTAGAATGGCCCTGGCCTTTAAGTCCAGTGTATCTATCTGCAGCCGGCGCATGTCATCAGGGGAAATATCTTTCATTTCAATGAGGCGTTCATTGATCCGGGCTGGTCTGGTAAAAGAACCATAGGATGAACCCAGGTAATAGGGATAGCTGGAATCTGTGGGCTCCTGATTCGCTGAGCTGACAAATCCCCTTTCCGGATTTTTTATATGGGGGATATCAGCTCTCGGGACCCATCCCTGCCAATCATAGTTAGAGTCGCTGCCATCACTGATATATCTTCCCTGTCCAGGCCAGCGCAGAGGGAATTTTCCGTTGTGCCAAATGGCAATATCTCCGGACATATCGGCAAATACAATATTCTGGGCGGGGCAGTCAAAAAAGGAAAGGGCATGGACATATTCATCATAATTCTGGGCCCGGTTCAATTTCAGAAACATTAAGAAGTCATTGGACGGATCGTGAGCGGTCCAGCGCAGCGCACAGCCTGGGGGAATATTCTTGAACAGAGAAGATTTGCTATCTGTATACACAACCGGGCCGTGATGAGTATAGATAACCTGGTCTTCCACATTAGGACCGTTTCTTACCTTAATTTTCTCGATCCGGGTTGAAACCGGCCGCCATTGCCCATCATAGAAATATTTCTTCCGGTTCTTATCCTGGAATTTTAGAGCATACCAGTCGAATACATCCGAACCGGCATTGGTGTATCCCCAGGCGACATTTTCATTAAAACCGATTATCACAGTCGGTACGCCTGGAAAGGTTACTCCGTACACATTGATATCCGGTGCTGCCAGCTGGATCTCATACCAGATGGAAGGAAGGCTCAAGCCAAGATGGGGGTCATTGCACAAGATAGGATATCCGGTCGAGGTCAAGTCACTGGAAACAGCCCAGTTATTACTACCGGGAGAAGCTTTCTCTTCATCCGGGGCATAAACTGCACCTTTATTGAAACGAAATTCATTTTCCGGCTTTTCCGGGATCTTCGCATCAAAGTTCCAGGGTGATCCTGCCGGGATTATAGGTTCCGGAAACAAAGGGTAAATCGGAAACAGTTCATCCATGACAGCATCACCGAGGGCCTCACGTGTCGTTGACATAGAAGCCTCCCTGTTGTACGAAGATAATGTTAATGACATAAGTTTTAATATCAGAGTAGATTTGAGCGCTGTCCATTCTTCCGGCTGATAATCAAGGATCTTATACTCAAGGGGCAAGGACTTATAATTTAACATGTGAATGAATGCGTTTACACCCTCTGCATAGGCTTCTCCGGCAGCTCTGGATTCCGGGTCGGCAAGCATGGCTTTTAAGGTATTTTCCGCACCATACAAAAGCCCCAGGCGCCGGTGATAACGGTCGGTCTCGATGGCAGATTTCCCCAGTATTTCAGACAGGCGGCCCGCCGCTAAGTGTGTCTGCATTTCCATCTGCCAGAGGCGATCCCGCGCAGTTATGTAACCCTGCGCAAAATAGAGATCATGAGAATTCTTAGCGAAAATGTGGGGAACATGCCGGTCATCAAATAAAACCTGTACCTCATCCTTTAAACCTGGAACATCCAATTCTTCAGGGACCTTATCACCGGATGTATTATTCTGCCAGAATCCGGCAGAGGGATTTAGTAATTTTCCCAGGGGCGGCAGTCTGCCGTGCTGATAATTTAAAAAGTAAAACAGTCCACAGACTAGAAGCGTTGATATTATTAATTTGATATATTTCATCCTGCCTGCCTCCTTCCTTCAGCTCCTGAGAATTGATCATTAATAGTACATGGATGAAAGATATCAGGTCAATAAGAAATCTGCAATAAGAGCTTCCTGTTTCATGCTTAGTTTTTGGAGATGAGAATTGCTTATGTTGATTTATTTCCATATAATTTATTACAAAAAAAACAGGAGGAACCGCTGATGTCAAAAAACATTTTTATTAGCATTTTTATTTTTGCAGCAGGCTTATTGACTTTAAATTCATTTGCTGCTGATTTCCAAAATGATTTGGAAATTGCGAATATGATCCGGAGTGATAAGTTTGATTATGTGCTTCCCAAGGCCATGAGAAACAACAATATCGACATGTGGATCATTATTGATAAGGGACGCGGGACAGAGCCGCTTTTCCGGGATTTCGGTTTTGCGACTAGTAATGGGAATGGGATGTTTGTATTTACAGACCGCGGGGATAAACGGATAGAAAGGGCAGTCTTTGGCGGAGAACCTGAGCTGCTTGCAGAAAGCGGGAATTATGATGTCTTTCTGGATCCTGAAAACCTAAGATCCTTTGTTAAACAGCGTGATCCAAAACGGATCGGAGTCAACATCTCAACGGCAAAGGAACTTTTTCCGCCCGAAGGACGCCATCTTTACGACGGCCTTTCCCATACGGATTACCTCAACCTTAAAAATGCATTGGGAAAACTATATGGGTCGCGTTTGGTCTCAGCGGAAAAATTGATCGCTGACTTTCGCTCCGAACGGGTGGCAGCAGAAATCATTGAATTCTCAAAGGTCGCAGATATCACCCGAAAACTCCTGGAACGGGCTTTGTCAAACGAAGTCATCACTCCTGGTAAAACCACGATGAATGATGTTTGCTGGTGGTTGGAAGAAAAAAGAGAGGAGCGCGGCCTTGAGAGCGGCTGGCACCCTGGTGTGTTTCTCAGTCCTCCGGACGGAAATGAGATCAGCAATGCAGATCGCATCATCCAGCCCGGAGATGTTTTGCAGATTGACTGGGGTATCGGCCGAAATAACTTTTTTACGGATATGAAGCGTTTTGCCTATGTCATGAAGGAAGGGGAGTCCGAAGTGCCGGCAGGAATTCAGAAGGCATTTGAAGAATCCAATAAAGTACGGGAGCTTATTAAAAGGAATGTAAGGTCTGGAAAGACCGGCCGGGAACAGCTGAATAACTTAAAACGGCTTGTCGCAGAAGCCGGATACGTTTATACAGAGGAGGAACGTCCCAGTAAAGTCGAAGGAATTGAGGTCAATATCGGCATGCATTCTGCCGGTAACTTAGGGCATGATGTCGGTGGTTCCCTGTTTGAGATCTTTCCGTTGCGGACAACCTATAAAATCCGCCCCAACAGTTTTATTGCATTTGAATTTATTGTGTTTACACCGGCAGACGAATGGGGCGGCAGCAAGATCCCGGTATGCATTGAGGAAAATGCCCTCATTACAGAACACGGGATCGAATGGATTCATGCTCCCCAGAACAAAATCCTGGTCATAAGATAAGGCTGGAGGAAAATGATTTTTTCCTTTCGGAGCTAGTGAGCAGGCTCTGCCGGGAAACTAAATTTTATTTTCCGCCCGGTAGATTTCTATCCATTTTTCCACTTGATCAGCAAGAGTCTTAACAAATCCCGCTCCTTCGCCATGGATGGGGCGAATATCTTCCGCCAATCCCGTATAGCCTTTTCGGTCCAGCCAGGATGAGAATATATCGGTATCTGTGAATTTTTGGATTTTTTCCGGCTCGATCGTTCTGAGAAGTTTTAGCAGGCTTGAGAGATCATTGATTTTGTTGCCTTCGATGTTTAGGGGTGTGTATTTTGTGCGTTGGATTTCTTTTTCGAAATGCTGTTTTAGGAGGGCTATCAAATCCCGCCCTTTAACATGTATGGGCCGCAAAATATCTCCAAGTTCTCTGAAACTGTGCATGTACAGCCAAGTTGAAAAAGCGTCTTTTTCCCCGTATTCCTCTAACACTATCCTTAATTGCTTTGCTTTTTTATTTTCTTTTTCAGCTTCGAGCATGACAGCATACAGATCATGAATGTTGCTTATACGAAACAATTCCTCTCCAGTTTTAGTGTATATAAGAAAATCTCCCAAACCAGTAAAATCATGGATGTATTTTGTGAGAGTATTAAGGCTCCCGGGTTCACCTTTGGGTAAAGTAAAAGCAGTGTCTTTTAAACCGGCTGCAGTTTTGGCCTTTGATGCCACTATGATAGGGATGCGAGGGTGGTATTTTTGGGTGAGATCAATGAGCTTTTTTCCGGCATGATTGTCCAGTTGATGGGCTTTGGGGAAGGTGAGGTCTGTTATCAGGCAAATAATGTCATCACCTTTACCGGCCGAGTGATATTTTTCTGGGTTGATTTTTGATTCTTTGTCCACACCGAAAAGAAAATGAAGTGTTTCTTCGTATGTTCGAGTTATTTTCACATCTGCCCTTTGCCCGATAATGTTATAAAGTACAGGCAGAAATTGGGAGAACCAGCGGGGTTCATCGTCTACAATTAAAAATATGTATCGTTTTGCCTTTGAATATTTCTTTATATTGATAAGGTCTTCGGCAGCTCTGACAGCGGCTGAAATGATATTGTCGGGAGAAAATTCTCCTTTACTTACTGCAAAAACAAGATCTGCTTTGGAAGTATAAGGATATTTTTGCTGTGTGGTTTCAGGGGGAGAGCTTTGAATAAAATCTATGTACGAAAACAGGATGATTATGGCATCCTGATTGGGGCGGCGAATTTTGTCTGTGTCCACAAGAGTTAGAGCAGTGTCATCAAAGATAAAAACTGTTGCTCTCTTTGATTCATAATTGGATGCGGAGAGAGGATCATTCATCAGGCGAATTTTTATCCAGGGCATGTTTTTTTTTAGAATCTTTGAGGAAGTCCGCACCTGTTCCTCTGCTGAGAATAT